>NZ_JBFRGA010000393.1:0-337 GCF_052115105.1 Chryseobacterium sp. 2TAF14 | reverse complement strand
GAAGACGAGGGTCGAACTCGCGACATTCAGCTTGGAAGGCTGACGCTCTACCAACTGAGCTACTTCCGCAATTTTGTTTCCAAAACTATTGGTAAACGCTGTGCAAACTTAAGGAAACCCTTTAAATATGCAAGTTTTTTTTAATATAAAATGTGGGGAGAGCAGGATTCGAACCTACGAAGCCGAAGCAACTGAGTTACAGTCAGTCCCATTTAGCCACTCTGGAATCTCCCCAGATATTTTATATTAAATTGAGCCTCCAGAGGGACTCGAACCCACGACCTGCTGATTACAAATCAGCTGCTCTAGCCAACTGCCAACTGAGCTATGGAGGCAA
>NZ_JBFRGA010000392.1:0-353 GCF_052115105.1 Chryseobacterium sp. 2TAF14 | reverse complement strand
ATTCTGATCAAACTGTTACTAAAGCCAACTCTTTGAAAGTTACTTCAACTAAGAATTTTAACGTTAAAGTAAAAGCAGGAGGTGCTAATTTTATAAGTGGAACCAACTTAATCCCTGTAAATGTTTTGACAATCAAAGCAGCTGCATCTGCAGGAACAATGGGCGGAACAAAAAGCGCTGTCGTTTTATCTGCAACTGATCAAACTTTGGTATCAAACGCTCCGCTTGGAAGTGCATTGACATTGAATCTGGATTACATGATTCCTTCAGCGAAATCATCATCTTCAGATATTTTAGGTAAACCAGCCGGAACTTACACGCAAACAGTAACTTATACTGCAACGGCTTTATAA
>NZ_JBFRGA010000391.1:0-355 GCF_052115105.1 Chryseobacterium sp. 2TAF14 | reverse complement strand
GAAGTAGATTTTGCCGCTTGATGAAAATTCGGGCGGCAAAAATACAATTTCTCCCGTTGGTCGGAAACGTATTTTTGCGGAAAGCGGAGCCACCCCATTTTTAAATATTACCGGCTATTGCAGGTGATATTAAAAAAAGAGGTTGCATTTTTTTATTGTAGATTATTTTTTTTAGGAAACTTACAAGCAGACTGCAGTGATATAATCTTAATGAAAAATCTTTTTAATTATTACTCAATGATGTTCAATGATGTTGTGAACAGACCAATTATAAAAATGTATAAATATTTTAATTGCAAATTTTATTTATTATAAGCATATAATTCATAAAAATAATAACAAATAATTTAATTTT
>NZ_JBFRGA010000390.1:0-356 GCF_052115105.1 Chryseobacterium sp. 2TAF14 | reverse complement strand
TTATGAGAAAGAAAATACTTTAAGACATGTTTTTAAAGTGGATAAGTCGAAAGATAATCTCGCTTTTACTTATAAATATTCAAACCAGTTTCCTGAACAAACGCAGAAAAACTACAATAAAGAAAACATAATTAAAGTAGAAAAAATTGATTCTTTGTCTTATAGCATTACTGTTTTCAAAAATTCGAAATTAAAAAGAAAGAAAATTTCAGGTATCGTAAAAATTGAGAAGTCTCAATTTGATTATGTAAATTTTAATGCAGATTATAATCGTACAGATGAAATTAATGAAAAAATAAAGTCATTTTTAAATCCTAAATTCAAATATTTTATACGTAATCAGCAAACAGAATATC
>NZ_JBFRGA010000389.1:0-360 GCF_052115105.1 Chryseobacterium sp. 2TAF14 | reverse complement strand
TGCAAAAACTACTCAATTTAGAATTAAAAATGAAGTTCCCGCCATGTTTTCTTTAGGAAATACGGAGGCAAATGTTTTGGCAATACGGTTTCTTCCGATCACAAAAACTAAAAAAACGGTTGTCAACTACAGTCCTGTTGCGCTTGATGTAGAATTGATTGCTGCAAATGATTTTCTGGCTGATAAAGTTGAGATGATGCAGGTATTTAATTTTATTGCAATGCTCATCTGCGGAATTTTCTTTGCACTCGGGTTTGTTCACCTGCTGTTATTTTTATTTTATCGAAAAGCGATTTATAATCTATATTTCTCGACCTACAACCTATCTATTGGTTTGCTGAGTTACATGCTGAGTTACAT
>NZ_JBFRGA010000388.1:0-362 GCF_052115105.1 Chryseobacterium sp. 2TAF14 | reverse complement strand
GAGCAGTACCTTGAATAGAATTTAAAACAGATACATTTGGTCTGTTTTCTAAAGTTTCAGAGCTTACTGTTACACTTGATGATACTGATTTAGCTTTTGTTGATGTTTTGGCATAACCTAAAACAACTACCTCTTCGATTTTACTTTCCCTAAAACCACTATCGATAGGGACTTGTGGAGCACTATGATTTATTTTGATTGGAATAATTCCATTAGTTTCATTTTTGTTTATAATTGAATTTTCTTTAAAAGAAAGATTTGTTTCGACATTCGTCTGATTAAAATTTTTAGCATCTTCATAAGCAAGTATTTTTTGACTTTGCTTTTCTTTAATTACATCAATTTCCTTCTCAATATTAGAT
>NZ_JBFRGA010000387.1:0-368 GCF_052115105.1 Chryseobacterium sp. 2TAF14 | reverse complement strand
CTCTTCTTCCGCTTTTTTACGTCGCTACTTTCTGTCAGTTTCGCTTCCGTATTTGCGTGTGCAAAAGTAAAACTTTATTTCTAACCGACCAAATGTTTTTTAAAGAAATTTTAAAGTTTTTTGTTAACCCTAAATCCTTATTCAAACATTCAATCCCCTACTCCTGCGCTCCCGTTTTACCGGACTGCAAAGATACAAATATTTTTATTCTTCACAACTTTTATTTCATTAAAAATTAAAAGTTGGTTTTCTTAAATCTATCGATTGTAGGTAATCAGTATAAATGTTTTCCGCCTTATTAATGCTCTTCTGCGCTTCTGAATCCCTCTCGTTTTTCAGTGCGGCAAAAGTAGAACTTTTTTTTTTTT
>NZ_JBFRGA010000386.1:0-380 GCF_052115105.1 Chryseobacterium sp. 2TAF14 | reverse complement strand
GTCTGAGAACGTCTGATAATATTCTGCCATCTCGTATTCTGACGGTGTTTTTGCCGAAAATTTTTCCCTGAAATTAACCTCTTCCGGATTTTTGATATATTCTTTATTCAAAGAGTATGCCTTTTCTGTTTTAAAAATATCTAAAATAATCTGAATGCTTTTGATGTTAAAATCTAAAAGAAATTTTTCTTTGTTTTCGAAAAGTTTCTTTAGCTTGTCTTCGTAATATTCAAAATAAGGAGAACTTTGATAGGCCGTTTTAATAGAAAGTTTCTTTAGCTTGTCTTCGTAATATTCAAAATAAGGAGAACTTTGATAGGCCGTTTTAATAGATTTCCAATGAAGTTTCTGCCAATCTTCCCTGTAAGAGATTTCAATGC
>NZ_JBFRGA010000385.1:0-384 GCF_052115105.1 Chryseobacterium sp. 2TAF14 | reverse complement strand
GTTGGTAGAGCGTCAGCCTTCCAAGCTGAATGTCGCGAGTTCGACCCTCGTCTTCCGCTCAATTTCACTCCGGTTTAGGCGTGATTTTTTTTAACTGCTGATGCAGCGCAGAGTAGAGTTTCTCTGATAGCCTTCAGTTTTTATTAAATTGCCTCCATAGCTCAGTTGGCTAGAGCAGCTGATTTGTAATCAGCAGGTCGTGGGTTCGAGTCCCTCTGGAGGCTCAATTTAATATAAAATATCTGGGGAGATTCCAGAGTGGCTAAATGGGACTGACTGTAACTCAGTTGCTTCGGCTCCCTCTGGAGGCTCAATTTAATATAAAATATCTGGGGAGATTCCAGAGTGGCTAAATGGGACTGACTGTAACTCAGTTGCTTCGGC
>NZ_JBFRGA010000384.1:0-394 GCF_052115105.1 Chryseobacterium sp. 2TAF14 | reverse complement strand
ACGTTACATAACCTATTTTTGTTTGTATAATTTAATCTTCAAAATTTTGAAAAAATATAAAGGTGTCGCTCCTCCGGAGCTCCGCAAGCCCATAAAATCATGATGCTACAAAGGTTTTGCTCCTCTGGAGCAAGAATAATCATCCGAAACCAAATTGGTTTCCTAAACCRCTTGGCTTTTGTATATGGTACTGCTTCGGCGATATCTTTTAAATTTCAAAAAATTATTATACATTTAAGAGCCTGTTTAAATTTATAATTTATTTTTTACCATTAAGGAATTAATCCCCTCTAGCTTAAAAAACTTAATAAAAATCAATTTATTGATTCCTTAATCAGAATAAACTTAACTCACTAAAATTCTTAATGTTAAATTTAAGAATAAACAGAGTTTA
>NZ_JBFRGA010000383.1:0-400 GCF_052115105.1 Chryseobacterium sp. 2TAF14 | reverse complement strand
GAGTAAAGATTCTGACGGTCATTATTTTATAGAATACAGAATTAAAAATAATGAAGATAAAAAAGGGAGGTTGCTGCAGGCAAGTGGAAGAGTATTCTATGACCAAAAGGGGAATCCTCTGAGTCTTAACGGTACATTAAGAGATATTACCGAACAAAAAAAAGAGGAGCAAAGAAAAGATGACTTTATGGGAATGGTAAGCCACGAACTTAAAACGCCTCTTAMTTCTCTTAAAGTATATCTGCAGATGTTGCAGAGAATGGCTGTAGATGAGCAAAGCGTAAAGCAGAAGAACATGCTTGAAAGATCGCTCAAACAGGTAGATTATATGAACAATATGATCACTGGTTTCCTTAATGTTTCAAGGCTTGATTCCGGACAAATGTATATGGATAAAAAA
>NZ_JBFRGA010000382.1:0-404 GCF_052115105.1 Chryseobacterium sp. 2TAF14 | reverse complement strand
GAATTATACTTAGAATTGGGTTCCATTATCCTTCTTTTAGAAATTCATATTTAAGATTAAAAATTATTTTTTCATTCATTAAAATAACAAATTTTATAATAACTGTTTAGTAATTAATTTGTTATGATGCAGGTCATAACGTTGAAATAGTATGTTTTCTATCTTTGAATACCGCCCGTTAATGAAACTTTTAACGAAGCGATAATTCACTAACACCAAATAATAATATGATTATCAACGAAAAATTTCTGCTCTCCGCAGGAGCCGAATTAAAACATTATGTAGCGGGAGAAATCGTATTCCGTGAAGGTACAAAGTTCGGATATTATTATCAGGTTGTAAAAGGAAATATAAAACTTTGCAGTAACCATTCCGATAAAGAGATTATACACACTGTAATGAAA
>NZ_JBFRGA010000381.1:0-405 GCF_052115105.1 Chryseobacterium sp. 2TAF14 | reverse complement strand
GTGCATGGATATGCAAAATCAGCATCATACCAAACAAAAAAATAAATTTTTTCATATGCTTAGATTTAAATGTTTATCAAACTTACCTAAAACCTAAGCCTAAGAAAAAATAAGGTTCACCAAATTTATAAATTTGATGAACCTTATTTTGATGCATAATCACGGAAAAATTACTTATAAATCAATGTTTTAGCTATTAAATAAAATCAAATGTAAAATAATTATCAAACGGTATCATCTAGTTGTTTTATATAATCGGAAGGAGTGAGTTGGGTGCGATCTTTGAATGCCTTTACAAAAGTTGTAGGGCTTTTATATCCTACTTCTTCTGAAATGGTTTGAATAGTATATTTTCTGAAAACAGAATTTTTATGCAGTTCTTTTACCACATAATCAATTCTCAGA
>NZ_JBFRGA010000380.1:0-407 GCF_052115105.1 Chryseobacterium sp. 2TAF14 | reverse complement strand
GGAACAATGTGCTGGGTTTTAACATCTTTTTCGTATTGCCCGAATACATCTTCGTGATAAAATTGTACTTCTTTGCTTTTTAATGCTGCTCCTTCAGAATCTTTTATCAAATAAGAATATACTTCCTCTTTCGCACTGTAATTCAGTTCGATGTCTTCAGCAAAAGGAATATAAGGCTCATTCGGAATCAGTTTTCCTAATTTAGAATCAGTTGATAAAGCCATTGTGTACAATTTTGGGTACACATCCTGTAATGAAGACTGGTTAAAAGTTAATCTGATCGACTCACCCGTACCCGCTTCATCACTTACATTATTGATAGAAAACTGTGTCTGATAACCGTTTTCTGTTTTTTTAAATACATCAATATTACGAGCTTTGGTGTACCAGATTTCTTTATCTAATAA
>NZ_JBFRGA010000379.1:0-410 GCF_052115105.1 Chryseobacterium sp. 2TAF14 | reverse complement strand
GTAGTGATTCCACCACCCCAGTTGAAGGTATATGGTGCTGTTCCTCCTGATGGAGTTAAATTAATCGCTCCTGTTGAAGCTCCGTTACATGCAATATTCGTAACTACTGTCGTTCCTGAAACTGCGGTTGCAGGCTGAGTAATCGTTACTGTTCTTGAAATCGTACATCCATTAGCATCTGTTACTAATACTGTATAAGATCCTGCTGATAAACCGGTAGCTGTTGCTGCCGTTCCGCCGCTTGGAGACCATGAATAAGTGTAAGGTGCTGTTCCGCCTGTTACTACAATTCCTGCTGATCCGTTTGATCCGCCGTTACATGAAATATTAGTCTGTGAAACTGTTGCACTCATTGCTGTTGCCGTTACATGAAATATTAGTCTGTGAAACTGTTGCACTCATTGCTGTTG
>NZ_JBFRGA010000378.1:0-418 GCF_052115105.1 Chryseobacterium sp. 2TAF14 | reverse complement strand
GGGAAGTATGCGCTTACCATAAATGAAGATAGTGAAGATTGGAGAAATATTCATGAAATAAAACTGAAAACTTCTAAGGATTCTATTATATATTCAGCTGAAGGATTTCAGTTATATCAATCTTATAAATTAGCTGTTGTCGAAAAAAATAATGTTTTGCAGTTATCTTTTGAAAGAGCTTTAGACAATACCGAGAGCTGGGCTTTAAAAAAAACAA
Organism: Chryseobacterium sp. 2TAF14; assembly: GCF_052115105.1. Taxonomy (NCBI): domain Bacteria; kingdom Pseudomonadati; phylum Bacteroidota; class Flavobacteriia; order Flavobacteriales; family Weeksellaceae; genus Chryseobacterium; species Chryseobacterium sp. 2TAF14. The sequence goes on along the minus strand of NZ_JBFRGA010000378.1, from coordinate 201 downwards.
AAAACTTTGGAACATTAATACTTGACAAAGATAAATATATTTGGAACTGCCCATATATTGATATAAATTTTACAAATGGTAGAAAAAACAAATATATTCTGACAAAAAAATAGATACAAAATTTTTATGCACATACAAGGGGAATAAAGCCAAGTGAGAATTTATATCTGGAAATTAGAAATTCAGTGTTTGGGAAAGACC
>NZ_JBFRGA010000377.1:0-426 GCF_052115105.1 Chryseobacterium sp. 2TAF14 | reverse complement strand
GCTGTTATCTATCCTATAATGTATTGATCGATAAAGCAGTTCTGCAGGAGCTTTAGGATCAATTCCAGATTTCTCTTTTTTAAGATCATCTTTATTAAACTTAGGCATTTTTAGAAACTGCTGATTCTGAGCAAAAAGAGCTGTATTGACTAAAAATACAGACAATATGGTTATTATTTTTTTCATCTATGATTTTTTTGAAATTAAAATTTTAGAGTTATCGGCATTCATTATTTTTTTTCTGAAACTTACATAATCGTTGTATTTATCTTTAGGATGAAGACCTTTTTTCATCTGGAAAAACCTTTTTACAATAAGCTGATCTTCTTTCTTTTCAAAAGAAATTTTATAGCTTCCAAACTCTGAGCTGATATTTCCGTTTTCCGGCATTTCTTCAATAGTGTAGCCAGCCGGAAGCTTATAAAC
>NZ_JBFRGA010000376.1:0-430 GCF_052115105.1 Chryseobacterium sp. 2TAF14 | reverse complement strand
ATGTAAAATTACTATTTAAAGTAAATTTTTTTCGTTTTTTTATTTCAAAAAATGTTTTTCTTCAATGTTTTCCAAGACTTGCATTTGATGAATTGCAATTTTGTTAAGTTTTTGCAAACGCTCGCTTTGATTAAAATTTTCCTGAATAAAAATTGCATTGATATTTTCCAGATTTGACAGGCAAATCAGTTGATTCATCGTTGCATAATCACGTATATTCCCTTTCTTATCAGGATTTGCGTCTCGCCATTGTCGGGCTGTAATCCCAAATAATGCGACATTCAGAACATCTGCTTCATTTGCGTAAATAATAGAAATCTCTTTAGAAGATAACTCTTTTGGAATGAGATTCTGTTTTATAGCGTCTGTATGGATGCGGTAATTTATTTTTGCTAATTCTCGTTTCGCAGACCAGCCAAACTGTTTTTGC
>NZ_JBFRGA010000375.1:0-432 GCF_052115105.1 Chryseobacterium sp. 2TAF14 | reverse complement strand
ATATTGGTGTACCAAGGATATTGGGTTTCATCTGAATGGCAATCGTAGCATGAATTGGTAATCAGTTTTGCTATTTCCGGAGAAGTATTGGTTTTAATTTTTAAAAAATCCATTCCCGGGTTCAGTGGTTTGTTGGTTTTATCAATCGGAAAAAACTGAATAATGATAAAGGCGACAAGAAGAACGATAATTACTTTTTTCATACACTGATATTTGGATTTCTAAACAAATAAAGATAGTGAAATTTTTAGAAATAATAAATGTGAAAAATATTACAACAGATGTATTAATTTGAATTATTCTAAATATATATACTCAAAGTTGGTTTTCATCTAAATTAATGCCAAATTTTATTAACTTAATTGCATTATTAAATGTTTTTTTAGTTCTAATAATTTTGAAATTATATTGAGTTATATTTATAGTTTTTAA
>NZ_JBFRGA010000374.1:0-434 GCF_052115105.1 Chryseobacterium sp. 2TAF14 | reverse complement strand
ATCACAAGATCATCGATGCTAATAAGCTTTTAGATCTAATTCCAAGAGAAAAAATAGAAGAATATTTAAAGAAATAAATAATCATATTTGCTTGTTTATAAAACAAAAAAAAGGCTGTCTTAGTTGTAAGACAGCCTCTTTTTTATTGACAATTACATAGAATCATCCGGACATTTGAAGTCATTGCTGCAAGTTGCACAAATGATAACTCCGTTGCAGTAATACATGCAAAATTCCGGATCTGGTAAAGGTTTAATCCCGCTTCCTGTAATTGTTTTTAATTGATCTTTGTTTAGTTTTTTTAAGTTTTTCATAGTATTTATTTTAAAAATTTGCTAATACGGTAAAGATAATTAAATTATGAATACTAATACATAAATAATTATTTTATTTTAAATAAATTTGAATATGAACATACTAAACAAGTTCATCAA
>NZ_JBFRGA010000373.1:0-443 GCF_052115105.1 Chryseobacterium sp. 2TAF14 | reverse complement strand
ACAACTTTTATTTCATTAAAAATTAAAAGTTGGTTTTCTTAAATCTATCGATTGTAGGTAATCAGTATAAATGTTTTCCGCCTTATTAATGCTCTTCTGCGCTTCTGAATCCCTCTCGTTTTTCAGTGCGGCAAAAGTAGAACTTTTTTCATATACAATCCTAATTTATTGAACTTAAAATTCATATCTGAGCAGGTTTTAATGCTAACTYATTGAKTTGGTGGGAGGTTTTTTTGGTARCAGGTGGGAGGTTGCGGGTKACAGATGTGAGCTAGAGTTGGAGTGCTTGAGGGTTTGAAAGAGACTGTGAGTGTGTTTTGAGATTTTTGAGGAATTGAGTTTTTGAGGAATGAGGATATTGAGTGTTTTGAGTGTCGCTCCTATGGAGCTTTTATTATTGCTTAAAACATTTATTTGCTACAAAGGGGGCGCTCCGGAGGAGC
>NZ_JBFRGA010000372.1:0-443 GCF_052115105.1 Chryseobacterium sp. 2TAF14 | reverse complement strand
ATCTAAATGCTCTCTTGTGTGAGCTGCAGAAAGCTGCACTCTGATTCTCGCCTTTTCTTTTGGAACCACCGGATAGAAGAAACCAATTACATAAATTCCTTCATCCATCAGTTTTTCTGCCATTTGCTGAGATAACTTAGCATCGTACAACATTACAGGAACGATTGCTGCATCTCCATCAGGAATGTCAAAACCTTTCGCTTTCATTTCCGTTCTGAAATATTCTGCATTTTCCATCACCGTATCACGAAGTGAAGTGTCGTCTGAAATCATTTCCAAAACTTTCAAAGCTGCGCCAACAATTCCGGGAGCCAGAGAATTTGAGAATAAATAGGGTCTTGAACGCTGTCTCAACATATCGATGATCTCTTTTTTGCCGGAAGTAAATCCGCCCAAAGCTCCACCTAAAGCTTTTCCTAAAGTAGAAGTGATGATATCTACTC
>NZ_JBFRGA010000371.1:0-449 GCF_052115105.1 Chryseobacterium sp. 2TAF14 | reverse complement strand
CTACTCCGTCTTCTACAAGTTTTATTTTATTAAATTCTACCTGAGCTGTTTCTAAATCTACTTTTGATTCAAGATCTGTATTTAATGAATTAAACTGTTCCTGAACTGTRGATTTATCAGCTTTAGTTATAAGATTRGTATTTAARCTTGCTACTCCGTCTTCTACAAGTTTTATTTTATYAAATTCTACCTGAGCTGTTTCTAAATCTACTTTTGATTCAAGATCTGTATTTAAWGAATTAAACTGTTCAAGAACYGTTGCTTTATCRGCTTTWGTTAGAAGATTTGTATTTAARCTCGYTACTCCGTCTTCTACAAGTTTTATTTTATTAAACTCTACCTGAGCTGTTTCTAAATCTACTTTTGTTGYAAGATCTGTATTTAAAGAAGTAAACTGTTCCTGAACTGTGGATTTATCAGCTTTAGTTATAAGATTGGTATTTAATTAA
>NZ_JBFRGA010000370.1:0-453 GCF_052115105.1 Chryseobacterium sp. 2TAF14 | reverse complement strand
GTTTCACTTAGCAAAGACAACAAAGTTAATAAAGTAGGTATTTTTGTCATTCTGAACGAAGCAAAGCATAGTGAAGAATCTCTTTTTTAAATTAATAGATAATGACAAACTAAACTTTAATTATAGAATCCTATATGCTACGTTGTAGTTTTGAATATAATTTTCCAAAGGCTTTGGGAATGATCTTTCATGGGAACCATCAACATCAGTGATGATATAATGATTTTCAGCAATAAAATTTTTCCAAACGGTTTCAGAATCAATCTCAACATTAAAAATCTCTATGCTTAAATTTTTGTGAGTGAGTTTATGATTAATGGTTTTTACGCTTTTTATAAACGGTTTTAAATCATCAGAAATTGTTGGTGGAAATTCGAATAATTTTTTCCAGATAAAATCATCTTTTCTTTGCTGAATTAAAAACTGACCGTTTCTGTGAACGAAATAATATTG
>NZ_JBFRGA010000369.1:0-463 GCF_052115105.1 Chryseobacterium sp. 2TAF14 | reverse complement strand
CTCTGCGTGAGCCTGAAATGCTTGTAATATTTGATCACCTTACCTTCAATGACCAAAGATAATTTTACCAATCGGTTGATCCCGGTATGATGATTCTCTGAAATCCCTGCCGCATTCTGAGACGGTCGGAAAACGGAACCTCCGGTTTTTTCTGAGGTATTCATATTGTTGTGATTATGTGGTGGTTTAAAGATATTAAATTTTATTTATTCATTTAAATTTTAAGCGATAAAATTCTTGTCTGAGCTTTWAATTATTTTCAATCATAAATAAAATATCTTATCTATTTTTAAAGCAGATCACTGCAGCCCTGCTTGAACGGAGCTCTTTTTTATTTTTTGGTGCAACCAATAAATAAAAAAAGCGGGAGTGGAAGCAGGATAAGCTGCCCAAAAAACAATAAAATGCTTTATATTATTAAAAATATCTAGGCAAAAAAGACCGTCTTTTCGGGACAGTCTTT
>NZ_JBFRGA010000368.1:0-476 GCF_052115105.1 Chryseobacterium sp. 2TAF14 | reverse complement strand
GAGTAAACACATCATCAGAATTTGATAAAGATAAAAATAAAATCGTTTTTAGTTTAGCATATAAATATGGTTTTAGAAAAAATTATTGCACAAATGTTAGTACTGTATTTGGTGAAAGTCTTGCAGGTGTATCGAGTGTTTCTAATCACAAAGACCATGGACATCTTGGATTGTCTGATATTAGTATTGAAGTAGTAACAACAGTAAACGTAACACGAATATGAGGATATTGAATACTTTATTAATTATTTGTCTTATTAGTTGTAAAGGACAATAATTTTGAACAAAGGATAAATCAGGCACTCGATTCCATTACCAATATTTCAGAACGATACAATAATGCCAATACAATAGATAAAAGAGCAATTGTTGGTTTGATATATCCTGAAAAGTTGATCTTTGATGGAGAGAATTTTCAAACCACAAAAATCAACAGCTTTGCCAATAGTATCTTTTTGATTAAGAAGGAGTTAGGA
>NZ_JBFRGA010000367.1:0-497 GCF_052115105.1 Chryseobacterium sp. 2TAF14 | reverse complement strand
CTACAGCATTACCTGATCTAAAATATTATGTATTTTCCTGTAATAATCTTTTATGATTAAATAAACTGCAGATTTATATTGAATACCTGATTTGTCTCCTCCAACTGATCATTATAGCCCGTCAATCGGTAAAGTAAATGAAAATACACTTCCTTTATTTTGAGAACTCTGTACACTAATTGTACCGTTGTGCAGCTCAATAATCTCTTTACAGAGATATAAACCAATTCCAAATCCTGCGATGGTTCCTGTATTAACATTTTTAACGCGATAGTAGCGCTCAAATATCTGCTGCTGGTCTTCGAAAGAAATACCTTTTCCCTGATCCTGAACATTTACCTGCAATCGGTTATCGATTCTGAGATATTCAATCATTATAACCGATCCTACCGGAGAATATTTGATCGCATTTCCGATAAGGTTATAGATAACCTGCGATATTTTTTCACGGTCTGCCATTACAAAGATTGATCCTGACTGGTTAAAGACAAATTTAT
>NZ_JBFRGA010000366.1:0-497 GCF_052115105.1 Chryseobacterium sp. 2TAF14 | reverse complement strand
GCCTTTGCTTTCTGAAATATTCATACTTAAAAAAATCTTTGCGTTAAAAAGCAACAGATTTATTTAAACGCAAAGTTTTTAATTTGATACTGTATATTTTAAGCGAGCATAAGATGAATCAACAAGTTGATTTGATGAAGCTATAGTTTCAAGCTTTGCGAAGCAAATTTATTTGCCTTTGCTTTCTAATAATATTCATACTTAAAAAACTCTTTGCGTTAAAAACAACAGATTTATTTAAACGCAAAGTTTTTAATTTAATGCTGTATATTTTAAGCAAGCATAAGATGAATCAACAAATTGATAGGATGAAGCTATATTTTCAAGCTTTGCGAAATAAATTTATTTGCCTTTGCTTTCTGAAATATTCATACTTAAAAAAATCTTTTCGTTAAAAAGCAACAGATTTATTTAAACGCAAAGTTTTTAATTTGATACTGTATATTTTAAGCGAGCATAAGAATACTGTATATTTTAAGCGAGCATAAGATGAATCA
>NZ_JBFRGA010000365.1:0-498 GCF_052115105.1 Chryseobacterium sp. 2TAF14 | reverse complement strand
GCTTAATCTGTACAATCTGCGAGAATTATATAAAAAAAAATCAATCATCCAGAATTTAAATTAATAAAACTTAAACAGGCTCTAAATTTTGATGAAATAACAACCATAATGTGTTATTATATTTTTAACGCAAAGATTGATTTTCACAATCTTATTTTAATGGAGCAAAGATGAATCAATAAATTGATTTTATAAAGCTATCGTCATTCAAGCTTCATCAGCGACTTTGTCGCCATTCTTTGCTTCTTAAAATAATAAGCTAAAAATTAAAAATCTTTGCGTAATAAAAAATATAATTTAATATCAATAAAAAAGCGATTCATTTCTGAATCGCTTTCCTTTTATATCGTCATTGAAAAAATTCTAGTTTCAGGTTTGTTCCTCAACATTCTGAGATCAAAAACCATGGCTACATTTCTTGTGAAAGCCCTTCCTTTTTCAGTGATTTTAATTTGATTATGATTAATTTCAACCAATTCATCACGTTCCATTTCCTGA
>NZ_JBFRGA010000364.1:0-511 GCF_052115105.1 Chryseobacterium sp. 2TAF14 | reverse complement strand
GTCATCAGTTTAGAGATCCGGGAATACTTCCAAATCTTGTCATTTTTTAATAAGCCCAAAAATTAATTTCAAAACCAGGTTTTAAAATCATAAAAAATCACAGCGGTTCATCCTGAATTTTTCTGTTGGAATAAATAATTCTTACATCAAAAATCTGCTGTGTATTTCAGTCTTAAATATCACTTCGATTAGATTAAAAGAGTTTTTTATTTAAGTCTTACTTTTTGGTTTTGTATTTATGTATTTGGCTGTTAGTGTTTTAAATACTTTGTTTTTAAATATTTTCAAAACTAAGTGAAAATAGTATTTACTGCAAAGACAGGTTAGAGAGCCCAAAATATTTGTCTTTTGATTGAGGATGATTGTATGTTTGCAGCATAATAATTAAGAACAGAAATTATGATAAACGAAGTATTGACAATTTTAAAAGATAAGCTGAATGATGACGATGGTTTACAGGATATTTTAGGAGATATTACCGTTGTTGATGACATAGCCAAGCATGATGATG
>NZ_JBFRGA010000363.1:0-516 GCF_052115105.1 Chryseobacterium sp. 2TAF14 | reverse complement strand
CCTAAAAACGTTCAGGAGATCTACATGGGAAATGTTCTTCAGGCAGGTGAAGGTCAGGCTCCGGCAAGACAGGTTGCTTTGGGTGCAGGATTATCAAACGAAATTCCTTCTACAACGATCAATAAAGTTTGTGCTTCAGGAATGAAAGCTGTTTCAATGGCTGCACAGGCAATTAAAGCGGGTGATGCAGACGTAATTGTTGCAGGAGGTATGGAAAGCATGTCGATGGTTCCTCATTATTATAATGCGAGAAACGCTACAAAATTAGGCGATGTAAAAATGCAGGACGGAATGGTTCTTGACGGTCTTACAGACGTTTACAACAAAGTTCATATGGGAGTCTGCGCAGAAAAATGTGCAACAGATTATAGCATTACAAGAGAAGATCAGGATAATTTTGCAATCGAATCTTACAAAAGATCGGCAAAAGCATGGAGCGAAGGTAAATTTGCTGATGAGGTAATCTTACAAAAGATCGGCAAAAGCATGGAGCGAAGGTAAATTTGCTGATGAGGT
>NZ_JBFRGA010000362.1:0-529 GCF_052115105.1 Chryseobacterium sp. 2TAF14 | reverse complement strand
GCTCATAATAAAGTCATTACAGACGGTGCAGAATTTACTTACGATAAATTAATTATTGCAACCGGCTGCAAAACCAATTTTTTCGGAAATAAAGATCTCGAAAACAAAGCTTTTGGGATGAAAAATACCCAGGAAGCCATCAGTATCAGGAATCATGTTTTAATGACCTTTGAAAAGCTGATTCTTGAAAAAAGCCGAAGCGACGACGGAAACTGGAACATTGTGATCGTAGGAAGCGGACCGACCGGAGTGGAATTAGCCGGAGCTTTTTCTGAAATGAAAAAAGAAATTCTTCCGCGCGATTATCCGTACATGAATTTTGAACAGCTTGAAATTATTCTGGTAAGTTCAACCGAAAAACCGCTTGCTGTGATGAGTTCCGAAGCCCAGGAAAAATCTGAAAAATATTTAAAAGAATTAGGTGTAAAATTTCTTAGCGGTGAAGTGGTTACCGATTATGATGGCGACAGAGTTTATATGAAAAGTGGTAAAGAAATTCCGTCGAATAATGTAATCTGGGCTGCAGGAG
>NZ_JBFRGA010000361.1:0-530 GCF_052115105.1 Chryseobacterium sp. 2TAF14 | reverse complement strand
AAACAAAGCTGTCGGAAGCGGGAATTTTAATTTTGGATATACCACTTCTGATCCAAATTTCAATAATGAATTTGTAGCTTTCAGAGCTGATGGTGCTTTTTCACCACAATTTGTAGGAAGAATAGCCAACCAAAATCTTTCTGCATTACAAAATGTAGATTATTTAATCATCACAACCCCTCAAATGATGGGACAGGCTCAAAGATTAGCTAACTATCATCAGACTAAAAATAATTTTAGCGTTCAAATAGTAGACACCGATAAAATTTATAATGAATTTGGTAGCGGAAGCAGAGATCTTACTGCAATCAGAGACTTTGTAACTAAACTGAATACCCCATTAGGAAGCCTAAAATATGTATTTATATTAGGTGATACCTCTTATGATTACAAAGACAGAGTTTCTGGCAACTCTAATATCGTTTCAAGCTATCAAAGCGAATCGTCTTCAGATTTTGTGAGCTCTTTCGTTACCGATGATTATATCGTAATGACCAAGCCACAAACATCACAAGACATCACAAATAACC
>NZ_JBFRGA010000360.1:0-534 GCF_052115105.1 Chryseobacterium sp. 2TAF14 | reverse complement strand
GTTTTTAATGTAATACTGTATATTTTAAGCGAGCATAAGATGAATCAACAAGTTGATTTGATGAAGCTATAGTTTCAAGCTTTGCGAAGCAAATTTATTTGCCTTTGCTTTCTGAAATATTCATACTTAAAAAAAATCTTTGCGTTTAAAAATATTCAGAATAATCTTTATGGTAAGAAATATCTTCTGTTTGCCGCGCAAAGCCATCTGTATGTTTAGAAAAACAATCTCACGATTGAGAAATGCCTTGTTTCAGTGAAATAATAACAGCTTCACCACAAGAAATATCATCTTTCATATAAGAAATGCTGTCTTCATGTTTAGAAAAGGCATCTTTCTGCTTCGCAAAATCATCTTCACCTAAAGAAATACCATCTTCACCTAAAGAAATACCATCTTCACCTAGAGAAAAACCATCTTAACGTTAAGAAAAGCCATCTTGCACATGAGAAATGACATCTTGCTGTTTTGGGTTAGTTAGTTAGTTAGTTAGTTAGTTAGTTAGTTAGTTAGTTAGTTAGTTAGTTAGTTAAT
>NZ_JBFRGA010000359.1:0-550 GCF_052115105.1 Chryseobacterium sp. 2TAF14 | reverse complement strand
AGTTGCTTGTTGACCTCCTTTTCAAAAATTTTAAGCTCTAAAGGTTTAGAAATAATAATTCCTAAAAATGTTGCCAAAATCAATCTCGGAACAGACATCAGAAACTGGGTCCACCATGACCCTGTTTTTTTGATGGATGAAACAATGTATCGGTCAAGGTTAAAGATCATTAAACCCCAAAGAATTCCGAAACCAATCGAAGCCCAAATGTTATCGAAAATGGTATACATGGCATATGTTGCAGACAGTGTTGCAAAAACGGCGGTGAAAAGAACAATTCCACCGATGCCTGCAAACTTATTCCACTCGCTTGGTGTTTTTCGCAAAATGTGGATATTCCCGCCCGAACAAATCAAAAGGAATTTCTGAAACCAGTTTATCTTATGATTTGTTTGATATATAGTTGCTTGTTGACCTCCTTTTCAAAAATTTTAAGCTCTAAAGGTTTAGAAATAATAATTCCTAAAAATGTTGCCAAAATCAATCTCGGAACAGACATCAGAAACTGGGTCCACCATGACCCTGTTTTTTTGATGGATGAAACAATGTA
>NZ_JBFRGA010000358.1:0-556 GCF_052115105.1 Chryseobacterium sp. 2TAF14 | reverse complement strand
GTCTCCTTCCTGTGCAGGTTTCAAAACGTTTGCCTGAAGAATATGCTGTCTTCCGATGGTGAAAACTAAAAGTCCTACAAACATTCCGACTCCGGCGGTCATAAATGCAGGTCCCCATCCGTATTTGTTACGCATAAAAGCAGCGATTATGTTACAAACGAAGGCTCCGATATTTATTCCCATATAGAAAATATTATATCCTGCATCTTTATTGGCTTTATAAGGTTCTTCGTTATAAAGATTTCCTAAAAGAGTAGAAATACTCGGTTTAAAAAAACCGTTTCCGATAATGATCAAAGCTAAAGAAGCATAAAATAAAGGCAGTTCTTTAAAAAAACCAATTCCAAGATATCCCAATCCCATCAGAAAACCTCCAATATAAATTGCTTTGATGTATCCTAAAACTCTGTCGGCTAAAAATCCACCCAAAAATGGCGTTAAATAAGTTAGTGCGATAAAAGTTCCGAAAATGTCATCAGCGCTTTTATCGTCAAAAGCCAATCCGCCTTTTTCACTGTCGATCATGTACGATCATGTACAGCACAAAAATTCCGAG
>NZ_JBFRGA010000357.1:0-566 GCF_052115105.1 Chryseobacterium sp. 2TAF14 | reverse complement strand
ATTTAAAAATGCTTAAAAAAATTTAAGACATTCATAAAAAAATAAAACCCGTTAAGCTTAAATTACTTAACGGGTTTATTATTTTTAAAATTTAATATTATTTATTCAGCATGAGTAATTTTTTAACAATTTTCTCACCCTGTAATTCAACTTCGATCATGTAAGTTCCGCTAGGTACGCCTCTTAAATCAATTTTTTCTAAATGTTCTGAGAAGAAAAGACGGCTTTTCTTAGGAATAACAAGCTTTCCATCCATTGCATAAATGGTATAAGTAAACGGATACGGAGCTTGTGGTACAAGTCTAGGAAAATCTAATTTAATATAAACAATACCGTCATTTGAAGGAACAGGATAAATCATTAAACCATCATAAACAGGAGAAGGTGCAGCACCCGGAGTTCCCGGAGTTGGTGTAGGAGGTATTACAACATCAGAAGAATTAATCGTAAAATTCTGTAAATTAACATTAAAAAAGATATTATTTAATCCTTTTACCATAATTCTGGCGTTGTTAACGGTATTTCCAAGACCACCAGGAACTGTATAATTATAGGTTCCGTTATTA
>NZ_JBFRGA010000356.1:0-574 GCF_052115105.1 Chryseobacterium sp. 2TAF14 | reverse complement strand
GAAATTAATTGATATGGAAAAAGCTGTTGCCGGAGTAAGCATCGACGGTGCTCCTCCAAAAAATGTAATGGCTCCTTTTTCTACTGTGAAAATCGTTTGGCCGGTTGTGAATTTTTTTAAAGGAAATACTGTGTTTTTAGGCTCTAAAGAATGGTATCACAAAGCATTTTTCAACAATTATTCAAAAGAAGAAAGTGATAAGCTGTATGAAACCGTTGCAGCTCCTGAAAGCAGAAAATTAGCGAGAGATCCTTTGTTTAAAAACTCTGCCAAGTTAGATTTAAATAAGCCTCACAAACCGTTACTTTTTATTGCAGGCTCAAGAGACAATATTTTCCCGGCAAAATTTTCCAGAAAAATTGCAGATGCTTATAAAGACAAAAACATTGTGGTAGATTTTAAAGAATTTGAAGGAAGAAGCCATTTTATTGCAGGAGAAAAAGGCTGGGAAGAAGTTGCCGCATATGTTTTAAACTGGATAAATAAAACCATTTGAATTTATTTAATAAATAATAGAAATCGTAAATTTTATATGACTATTTAACAGACTTGTAAAGATCAGACTTGTAAAGAT
>NZ_JBFRGA010000355.1:0-581 GCF_052115105.1 Chryseobacterium sp. 2TAF14 | reverse complement strand
CATAAAACATGGTGGAATGTYTTCTTTCATTACAAGCACGAATTGGTTTTTGAAGTCAGAGAAAAAGACGGTCACGGAATTCGGTGGAGTCACGGCGGAGAAAATCTGATTGGCTTTTTGGAGGGTTTTATTAATGAATGATTTGATACGTAAAAAGATTGCGTAGCGTTATAGTAATTTTGAAAATTTTTAAAACCTGACTTTTTAAATAATAACAGATGAAAAATATTTACAATAAAGGAACTTTTAGAAGCTTTGAATATGGTAAAATCGGACCTTATTTAAAAAAGCAAGGAAATAAAAAATGGAGGAGAACTGAAAAATTAGAAATAGAGAATCAGCTTAATGAAACCTTTAAATTTTTTAAACAAAGAAGAAAAAAGCGAAAAATAATCTGGGCTAAAATCACAAGAGAAATTGACGGCAGAACCTATTCTGATTACAGAAGTTTTTATTCAGAAAAAGCTTTTAAAGACTCAATCAAAAGAGCATTTGTAACGAGATATTTTTTAATAAAAAATACAAACAAAAAATGAACACATTTATCGACATTGGCATCAATTATCGACATTGGCATCAAT
>NZ_JBFRGA010000354.1:0-598 GCF_052115105.1 Chryseobacterium sp. 2TAF14 | reverse complement strand
GACAGGGTACTTCAGATGCAGATTTTCAAAACCTAACTGAAAATCTAAAAATTGTTGAAACCCGTTTCCTAACGATGAGTTTGCGATCATTAATGCAAAAAACACACAGAAAATCAATAAAATTCCTGAAGATTGGTTGCTTTGAAAAAATTTATTAAAATATTGGTTCAGCTTCATTTTTTGTCTTTAAATACGTCTGATTCTTGAAATTCCGTCGATTGCTTTTAATTTTTTGAATGTTTCTTCAAGCTGACCTTTATGTTTTACTTCAAGATTGATGTTTCCTGTGAAAACTCCGTTGTTGGATTCAATAGACATACTCTTCATATCCATTCCCATTGCACCACTGATTACGGTGGTGATATCATTGATCATTCCCATTCTGTCGAGACCTTCAATCTCAATCTTAACACGGTTTTTGAAGCTTTCTTCATTTACCCATTTTGCAGGAATTACACGATAATCGTATTGCGCACGAAGATTAATTGCATTCGGACAATTGTCGCTGTGAACTTTAATTCCGTCTGAAATGGTAATGAAGCCGAAGATTTTATCTCCAGGAATTACCGTACAACATTTTGCATAAGTATAATTAAGC
>NZ_JBFRGA010000353.1:0-602 GCF_052115105.1 Chryseobacterium sp. 2TAF14 | reverse complement strand
GGGAAAAAGCGCTTCAGGTGTTAGAAAATGATTATCCGTACCAACATAAGGTTACCCTTGAAAACACCTACGGAATGCATTTCTATTCTAAAATAAAGATTGAAGAATCGCAAACGCATTATTTTGTTGCAGACGATATCCCGAGCATTGAAGCACATTTAAAGACCGATGATGGTTTTGAATTTGTATTTTTCGGAGTTCATCCGCCACCGCCAAGTCCGACTGAAGAAGAGACCTCAAAAGAAAGAGACGGTGACATTCTGAGCGTTGCCAAAAGAGTGACCGAAATAAATAAGCCGGTAATTGTTGTAGGAGATTTCAATAATGTGGCGTGGTCTAAATCTTCCATTTTATTCAGAAAGACGAGCCATTTGATCGATCCCAGAGTCGGGCACGATTTTGTGTCTACTTTCCATGCTAAATACAGGCTTTTCAGGTTTCCTATCGACCTGATGTTTCATAGTGAAGATGTTTTTATTAAAGATTTAAAAACTTTAGAAAATTTCGGTTCAGATCATCTCCCTGTTTATTGTGAATTTTTTATCGACCACCAAAATGACGATCAGGAAGAACGCATTGAGCAAGCCGATTCAAGCCGATTC
>NZ_JBFRGA010000352.1:0-605 GCF_052115105.1 Chryseobacterium sp. 2TAF14 | reverse complement strand
TGTACGAGAACATTGAATGTTACAGTAACTCAGCCAACAGCAATGAGTGCAACAGTTTCACAGACTAATATTTCATGTAACGGCGGATCAAACGGATCAGCAGGAATTGTAGTAACAGGCGGAACAGCACCATATACCTATGCATGGTCTCCATCAGGCGGAACGAATGCAACAGCTACCGGTTTAGCAGCAGGATCTTATACAGTATTAGTAACCGATGCTAATGGATGTACAATTTCAAGAACAGTAACGATCACTCAGCCTGCAACCGCAGTTTCAGGAACGACAGTGGTTACGAATATTGCATGTAACGGAGCTTCAACAGGAGCGATTAACTTAACTCCAAGCGGAGGAACAGCACCATATACCTTCAACTGGGGTGGTGGAATCACTACAGAAGATCGTACCGGTTTATCAGCAGGAACGTACACTGTAACGATTACTGATGCTAACGGATGTACGAGAACATTGAATGTTACAGTAACTCAGCCAACAGCAATGAGTGCAACAGTTTCACAGACTAATATTTCATGTAACGGCGGATCAAACGGATCAGCAGGAATTGTAGTAACAGGCGGAACAGCACCATATACCTATGCATGGTC
>NZ_JBFRGA010000351.1:0-605 GCF_052115105.1 Chryseobacterium sp. 2TAF14 | reverse complement strand
CTCAGCCAACAGCAATGAGTGCAACAGTTTCACAGACTAATATTTCATGTAACGGCGGATCAAACGGATCAGCAGGAATTGTAGTAACAGGCGGAACAGCACCATATACCTATGCATGGTCACCTTCTGGAGGAACCGCAGCAACAGCTACCGGTTTAGCGGCAGGATCTTATACAGTATTAGTAACTGATGCTAATGGATGTACRATTTCAAGAACAGTAACRATCACTCAGCCTGCRACMGCAGTTTCAGGRACGACAGTGGTTACGAATATTGCATGTAACGGAGCTTCAAACGGATCAATTAATTTAACTCCATCAGGAGGAACAGCACCATATACCTTCAACTGGGGTGGTGGAATCACTACAGAAGAYCGYACMRRTTTATCAGCAGGAACGTACACTGTAACGATTACTGATGCTAACGGATGTACAGGAACTGTAAATGTTACAGTAACTCAGCCAACAGCAATGAGTGCAACAGTTTCACAGACTAATATTTCATGTAACGGCGGATCAAACGGATCAGCAGGAATTGTAGTAACAGGCGGAACAGCACCATATACCTATGCATGGTCWCCWTCTGGAGGAACCTTCTGGAGGAAC
>NZ_JBFRGA010000350.1:0-606 GCF_052115105.1 Chryseobacterium sp. 2TAF14 | reverse complement strand
TCTTTTACAATTGCAACTTCTTTATCATTATAATAAACATCAGAATCTATATCTTTAGATCCAAAACCTTCCATTTTTTTTAATTTATATTGAAAATCATTAGTAGCTTTATTTTTTCCTTCCATTTTATTTAAGTGGATATAAAATTGATTAGGTTCTACTGTTATTGTTATTTCATTTTCCTTTATAGATATTCCTATTGGGGAATCACAATTTATTTTCCAATTTCCAATTAAATTATTATTTACTGTTGGCTCCTCACAGTTTTCATAACATTCCCTGCATGGTTGAATCTTGTAATTGATTTTTCTCCTATTTATATTTAAGCTATCAGATAAAGTTATATTCTTATCCCAATTTTTATTTTTAAAAGTCCACAACAAATCATCTTGTTTTTCTAGAAACCAAGTGTCATTTTGTTTTAAAATATTCTCCCCTTTCAAAAAATAATAGCCAGTTGTGTTTATGATATAACTATCATTACTATACTTAATATCTTTAATAATGTAATTAGTTCCTTCCTGTGGGGAATAGAAATAAAATTCATTTTTTTTAAAACGTAAAACAAGATAGCCTCCATCACACCTACTAAAAACAGTATATAAA
>NZ_JBFRGA010000349.1:0-630 GCF_052115105.1 Chryseobacterium sp. 2TAF14 | reverse complement strand
CTTATCAATGTGTTATTTCTGCGGCAACAGGTCATATTTTAAACAATGAAACAGGAGCGATCGAAGCAACCGGCCACAAAATTTTAAGCATAGAAAAAGAAGACGGAAAACTTAATCCTTCAGATATAATTCCTGTTTTGGAAAGTCACAAAAATATTCCACATCAGGTAATGCCGAAGCTGGTTTATATTTCAAATTCTACCGAGCTTGGAACAATCTATACAAAAAAAGAACTGGAAGATCTTTCTGACTTTTGCAAAAAAAACAATCTTTATCTTTTTATGGACGGAGCGCGTCTTGGTCATGCATTAACTTCTCAAATAAGTGATTTAAATTTAAAAGATATTGCTCAGTTAACCGATGTTTTTTATCTCGGCGGAACCAAAAACGGAGCTTTGCTGGGAGAAGCAATTATCATAAATAATAAAAATTTGCAGCAAGATTTTGCCTTTAATATCAAACAAAAAGGCGCATTGTTGGCAAAAGGCAGACTTCTGGGAATACAATTTTTGGAGTTGATGCAGAATGATCTTTATTTTGATTTGGCTAAAAACGCTAATCAACAGGCAATGAAAATAAAAAATGCCTTGTCTGAAAGGGGAGTACAGTTTTTGTCTGAAACCTATACCA
>NZ_JBFRGA010000348.1:0-638 GCF_052115105.1 Chryseobacterium sp. 2TAF14 | reverse complement strand
AATCTTATAACTAAAGCTGATAAATCTACAGTTCAGGAACAATTCAATTCGATAAGTAGTATCAAAGCCGATAAATCCACAGTTCTTGAACAGTTTAMTTCTTTAAATACAGATCTTGAATCAAAAGTAGATTTAGAAACAGCYCARGTAGAATTTAATAAAATAAAACTTGTAGAAGAYGGAGTAGCRAGTTTAAATACMAATCTTCTAACKAAAGCYGATAAAGCAACGGTTCTTGAACAGTTTACTTCTTTAAATACAAATCTTGAATCAAAAGTAGATTTAGAAACAGCTCGGGTAGAGTTTAATAAAATAAAACTTGTAGAAGACGGAGTAGCGGGTTTAAATACCAATCTTCTAACTAAAGCCGATAAATCCACAGTTCAGGAATTAAATACAAATCTTGMAACAAAAGTAGATTTAGAAACAGCTCAGGTAGAATTTRATAAAATAAAACTTGTWGAAGAYGGAGTAGCAAGTTTAAATACYAATCTTATAACTAAAGCTGATAAATCTACAGTTCAGGAACAATTCAATTCGATAAGTAGTATCAAAGCCGATAAATCCACAGTTCTTGAACAGTTTAATTCTTTAAATACAGATCTTGAATCAAAAGTAGATTTAGAAACAGCTCAGGT
>NZ_JBFRGA010000347.1:0-652 GCF_052115105.1 Chryseobacterium sp. 2TAF14 | reverse complement strand
GTTACGGGATCTGCCATAATTTGTTGTAGATGCATAAACATTCAATGCAGGCATAGAGTTAGCCTCTATATTTACTGAATTGATAAATATCTCATACTCATTCCCATTAATTTTTATAGAATTCCCTATTTTTCGGATCTTATTTCTTCCCCAATATTTGCTCAGTCCTTCCTGCGTTAATAATACGAGCTCATTGAAATTTTTAACTACATTCTTTTCTACCTTACTCTCTTTTAAATTTACCCTTAAAGATACCTCTACTTTTTTACTATTTGTATTTATTTTTATATCTATCCATTTTACTTTACATTTCCCATTAACTTTTATTTGAGAAGTATTAGTTCCGTCTGTAATTTCAGCAATAAGATTATTGTTGACAAACCAAGTAGTGTCACAAACTTTATCCTTAGAGAATCCATCCCATTCTATAGGAAAAACATCTCCCTCTTTTAAGCTTTGAGTAATCTTTTCTGAATAAATATCTGCACTTTCACTTTTTATCTTAAAAGTTAACCTCTCAAAGGTTCCTTGTTTTATAATAATTTGAAATTTGATTTTTTCATTTTCATTTTTTCCTTCGAAATCCGGAATACCAAGCGGAATAAAAGTACCTTTCTCAACTCTTATTTCTAATAGCTTACTCTCTTCCAAC
>NZ_JBFRGA010000346.1:0-652 GCF_052115105.1 Chryseobacterium sp. 2TAF14 | reverse complement strand
AGCTCTTCCTGTGAAAGGATAAGTGATTCTCCGTTGATTTTATTTCCGACTCTGTGGACTACAATTTTTGTAAACATCTCTGATTTTTATGGACTGCAAATATATTTATTCTGGAAATTAAAATCGACTAATTACGTTTTTATCTTTAATTCTGAAAACTAAAATTTCATCACATCTGAATTAAAAATTTTGATTACAAAATTTTAAGAGCCCGTTTAAAAATTAATAAATATGAATTTCATGATTGGTTTTTCGCAAAGGCGCAAAGTTGTTTAACGATAGTACGCTTTAAGGCGCAAAGATTTTATCTTCGATAAAATTGATCATCAGCATTATAAAAGAAAATCTTTCATTTTCTCCTTGCGCCTTAAAAACAGAGAACTTTTATCAAAATCTTGCGTCTTTGCGTTTTTCCAATAAATTTAAACAGGCTCTAAACGTTTCATTTTAAAACAATAAAATCAATAATCATCAACTACATTCTTAATCAATGATTTATAAAAATACTCACAAAACAAAGAAATAAACAAACTGTAAATCAACCATCAATAAAGCTTTAGGAAGAAATAAGTTATTAAACTAAAATTAACATGCGAAGTGATTTTTTAACATAATATTGAAAAACTTGGTACGCTTTTGGCTAATACAAGAG
>NZ_JBFRGA010000345.1:0-657 GCF_052115105.1 Chryseobacterium sp. 2TAF14 | reverse complement strand
TATTATTGGTGTATTTATCTTTGGGTTATAGAAATCACAAAAAATAGTAACGATTAAAATTTACTTATCATGGCAGCAAATTCAAGAGGAATCTTAAAATTCAACGGCAGCGAGGGTCAAAAATTATTAAAGCTGAACTACAGCGTTTCGAGATCTACCGATGTTTCAGGCAGAGTAGCATCAGACCCGTCGAATGCGCTTATCAAGTTAACGATCGAGGCAACAGAAAAATCTGACATCCTTGAATCATTATTAAACGGAAAATATAAACCTACAACAGGTGAGATCACGTTCAACAAATCTCACGAAGAAGGAACACTGATTACTTTAAACTGGGAAAACGGCTACGTGATCCAGCACGAAGTAGACTTCGATGCAGTAGACGAAAACTCAATGCTGATCAGCTTTGTAGTGAGTGCCGAGAAGATCAACTACGGTAACTCTGCTTACGAGGGAATCTGGCCAACTGCATAAACGGCAACTCATCAAGGTTTATAGAGATTCGAATAAAGACTGTCCCGAAAAGACGGTCTTTTTTGCCTAGATATTTTTAATAATATAAAGCATTTTATTGTTTTTTGGGCAGCTTATCCTGCTTCCACTCCCGCTTTTTTTATTTATTGGTTGCACCAAAAAATAAAAAAGAGCTCCGTTCAA
>NZ_JBFRGA010000344.1:0-665 GCF_052115105.1 Chryseobacterium sp. 2TAF14 | reverse complement strand
GATCTGTAGATCCTCCTCCGGGCGAATTTCCCGGTGTGGCAGCTCCACCACCAGGAGCAGTATCTTCTACCTCTTCACATACGTTCCATGTAAGGACGTATTGTTTAGGTTTCCCTTTAGTGCAGGTACATTCTGAGGCATCATAATGCCCCGGATGACATGCACATGGTGTATAATAAATATAGGTTTCCCAGTGGCATTGGGTGATGGTTTTAGAAAAAATTTGTCCGGAATAAGTTCCCGATGCAAGTTCGGTGGTTTGCACTTTTTCCTGAAGATTTACAAAATCTCCGTTGATAAGCGCTTGTTTTTCTTGAGCGGTGAGGTTGTAAGAAACTAAAAGCTCTCTGTAGCTTCCGTCTGATAAAGGGCTTAAGACAAGGTTCTCAACAGGAGCATTTTCAGGAGCATTTTCCCTGTTGATACGAAAGGTATAGGTATAAAAATCGGGACCGTTTTCTATATAGATCACATTATCGGTATCGATAGAAACGCCGTTTCCGTAATTAACAACCTTACCGTGAGCATTAGTTTTAGAAATTGTCTTAATCTTCGCTTCAGCCTTATTAAGCTCGGTAACAAGCTTTTCTTTGTGCTTCGCTTCGTTTAAAGAAATCCTCTTCGAGGTAAGCCGGAATTTTGCGCTGTTGTTGTAAGCGGTTTTT
>NZ_JBFRGA010000343.1:0-666 GCF_052115105.1 Chryseobacterium sp. 2TAF14 | reverse complement strand
GAAGCATTGCAAACGAGGTGATGTATTTCAATTGGTTCTGAGCAGAAGGTTTGAGCAGAAATTCAAAGGCGACGAGTTTAATGTGTACCGTGCTTTGRGAAACATCAATCCATCACCTTATTTATTCTTTTTCGATTATGGAAATTATAAATTATTTGGTTCGAGTCCTGAAAGTCAATTAATTATAAAAAAAAACAAAGCCATCATGCATCCTATTGCCGGAACATTCAAAAGAAGCGGAGATTTTGAAACCGATCTGCAGTCTGCAGAAGCTTTAAAAAAAGATCCGAAAGAAAACGCAGAACACACCATGTTGGTAGATTTAGCCAGAAACGATTTAGGAAAAAACGGAAAAAATGTAACTGTAACCAAACTGAAAGAAATTCAGTTTTTCTCTCATGTTATCCACATGGTAAGCGAAGTGACCGCCGATCTGGAAGAAAACACCAATCCTTTTGATATAGTTTCTGATACTTTTCCGCAGGGAACTTTAAGCGGAGCGCCAAAATACAAAGCGCTACAGCTTATCAATGAATATGAAAAAGATTCGCGTGGTTTTTACGGCGGTTGCATCGGAATGATTGGCTTAAACGGTGATTGCAATCAAGCCATTATGATCCGAACATTTCTGAGCAAAAACAACACTTTATTTTATCAGGCTGGAGC
>NZ_JBFRGA010000342.1:0-699 GCF_052115105.1 Chryseobacterium sp. 2TAF14 | reverse complement strand
GTTGGTTTTCTTTATTAATCGATGTTTAGGAATAAAGAATTAATAAAAACTCTTATAAAAGAGTAACTATTTGGTTACTCTTTTTATTTTTGAGGGAAATTTAACCTTTCAAATGCAGCCTACTTTCTATACGTGTTCCAGATGTGTTGGTGAAAACAGTAAGTTTATAAAATTCGGAAGAACAAAAAGAGGTAAACAAAGATTTCAATGTACTTCATGCAGGAAAACCAGCGTTTTAGATTATTCTTATCAAGCCTATAGAAAAAATATCAATACTAAAATCATTCGTTTAACGAAAGAAGGAATGGGAATAAGAAGCATTGCAAGATTTTTAAGAATATCAGCAACAACTACTCTCAAAAGAATAATTAATATTTCTGGGCATCTTCAGCAACCTGTAGTCAATTGCAATAAAGTCTATGAAGTTGACGAATTAAGAACATACATCGGTAATAAAAAACAAATAGTATGGCTCGTTTATGCTTTAGAAAAAGACAGCAAAAATGTGATTTGTTTTAATTTAGGGAAAAGAAATAATGAAACTTTGAATTCAGTTATAAAAACTTTAATTAATTCACATCCTGAAAAGATTTATACCGATAAACTCAAGAATTACCGATATTTAATTCCAGAAAAAATTCATCAAACATAAAGATTTGGAACTAATTCCATTGAAAGGAAAAATTTAAGTATAAGAAC
>NZ_JBFRGA010000341.1:0-751 GCF_052115105.1 Chryseobacterium sp. 2TAF14 | reverse complement strand
GCTTATTAGCATCGATGATCTTGTGATCGTTAATGACTGCGTTTACCGATTTAGCAGCATCTGGTGAGTTGACAAGCTGCTCCAGAAGCCCGTAAACATTCACCATCTTTTTATGGGTATTTTCTTCATCACCGCCAAACCATGAACCATTGAAATGATGGCTTACATAATTTTTCGGTAAATCCTGAGAAAARTAAACCGACGGATAAAGAGTTACATCATGTTTTAATTTTTGAATGGTATCGCTGTAACGGTCTGCACCATACTCTTCTTCGAGCATTTCAGAAAAAATATCAGTATTGATGCGCTCAACGAAACGTTCCTGCTTGTCGTAATATGCTACAAAATCTTTTGAAAGCTGATGTTTAGGTTCTGCCATCCAAAACGCAGAATAAGGAACACCTTTCACCTCAAAACCACAGACTGCTTTTTCGTTAAGAAATTCATCCAGCGGCAATTTCAGCTCCATGTCTGTATCCATATAAATTCCGCCATGTTCATACATTATTTTTGAGCGCACATAATCTGATACGAAAGCCCATTTTTTCTGTGCAAAAGCGTCTTTTACATATTCATTGTCTTCTAATGGTGCGTTGCTTTCATTCCATTCTACAATTTCAAAATCGGGATGAATCTTTTTCCAGGAAGCGATGCAATGTTCTGCCAATTCATGTTTTGGCTGGCCTCCAAACCAGCAATAGTGTATTTTTTTAGGAATCATCAATTAATATTTTAAGTTATCTTCCTACGT
>NZ_JBFRGA010000340.1:0-752 GCF_052115105.1 Chryseobacterium sp. 2TAF14 | reverse complement strand
GGGAGATGAGTTTGAGCATCTTTCAGACAAATATTTCCCGGATATTTTGGGAAATGTGAGATAAATGAAAAACGCTTCAAAATATTTTGAAGCGTTTTTTTATCCTTTTAGTATTTATTATTGATCTGTGGAAGGTCTTACATTTGCTTTGTAAATTTGAAAATTAAAAACAAAAGAAGCATTTTGAAGATTGTAATAATTGGCATTTCTTGCAAATGCAGCTTTAGAAGGAACAATAATTACTCCCTGCAAATTGTAAGGACTTTCATCTAATAAATTTTCAAAACCGGTAAAATATTTTAAACCTTCTTTTAAACCTTTTATTTCGTAATAGTTACTATCAGTTTGCCCGACAGAAGTTTTTACCGAGTTTTTCACGTAATAAAACATAGGATCGGTTACAGGAGAACCACTTCCGTCAATAGTATTTAAAAGAGTTCCTGCGCTCCCAAACGACACATTTCCGTCTACATCTGTCGCAAGATAATAATTAGCCCGCATCATTGTTCTAATTTGGGTAGACTCTCCTATTGTAACACCTGTAGAAGGCGGAGTAGTATCTTCTGGCTGAGCTCCGGCTCTTTTAATATAAATAACTCCTGAAGGCAGAGTTTCATGAGGTAACTCAGAAAGTTTTTTCTCGTTATCATCAGCGGTATCTGATGTGAAAGCTTTTATATTTCCCTGCGTGTCCAGATAATTGTTATCCATAAATTTCTGAATAGCCTGCTCGTCATAAGAGTTTCTTACGT
>NZ_JBFRGA010000339.1:0-858 GCF_052115105.1 Chryseobacterium sp. 2TAF14 | reverse complement strand
CCCTTTCTATTTTATAAAAAATTTAACCTTATCTCGGTCTTTCTACTCAGAAAATTGACAATGAAAGACCGAGATAAGGTTAAATTTTTTATAAAATAGAAAGGGCTGCTTTTAAATAAGCGGTCCTTTTTTTATTTTAGCTCAAATATTCATTTTGATGAAAATATATGTTGTAAGCGGTCTTGGTGCAGATTTTAAAGTTTTGGAAAGGCTGCAGTTTCCAAAAGAGCATGAAGTTGTTTTTATCGATTGGCTGATTCCCGAAAATAATGAACCGTTCAGCTCTTATGTTGAAAGAATGGCAGCAAAGATAGATGTTTCTGAGCCTTTTTATCTTTTGGGATATTCTTTTGGCGGAATTATGGTGCAGGAAATTAATATGCTGAAAGCGGCAGAAAAAGTAGTGATTCTTGGAAGTATTAAATCTGATAAGGAAAAATCACGACTGATCCGGATGGGAGAGATTACTAAAATCCCTAAATATATTCCTGTGAATTTTTTTAATCTTAAAACTTTAGAAACTTATTCTGTTTTCAGAAAATTCTTTGATCCTAAAAACCCTAAAGTCAATCAATATTTCAGAGTTACCGACCCTTATTATCTTAAATGGTCTGTTGAGCGTATTTCTGAATGGAAATTTGAGCAGAAAAATAATATCATCCAGATTATGGGCGACCGTGATATCGTTTTCCCTATTAAAAATTCAAAGCCTGATTATATTATTAAAGGCGGAACGCATCTTTTTCCGGCAACCAAGTATAAGGAAGTTTCTTTATTGTTGAATAAAATTTTTGTTTGAGAGCCTGTTTAAATTTATTGGAAAAACGCAAAGACGCAAGATTTGATATTGATAAAAGT
>NZ_JBFRGA010000338.1:0-911 GCF_052115105.1 Chryseobacterium sp. 2TAF14 | reverse complement strand
GTGTTACCGTGATCTTTCCGGTGTTCATTGGAACTTATAAAAGAGTCAACCAAACTCAAAAAGCGATTGAATTGGTTGAGTCATTTTTCAGAAATCTCAGTCGGAAAAACTGATCTGGGTTTTTAATCAGCCTGTTTCAAACAGTGGACGGATCAAAGAAATGATTTTAAATTTTGCTAAAGAAAAAAGTCTCAACTGGGATGTTGAACTGGAATTTAATCCGGATAAATTTTTAGTTGAAAATGCCGAAATTCTTATTTCTTCTGATGCATGGGTTTTAGATCATTGTAAAAACTGGTTTAATCTTATTTCATATTTAATGATTGAAGAAAAACTTTCCGTTAATCTTGTCAAAATGGTGTAATTTAAACACAAGTTACACAAATGTTTTCACACGAAAAAACACAAATAATTTATTGTGATATTTGTGAAAAGATTTGCGCTATTAGTGTTTAAAAATAAAAAAGCATGAGTTTATTTCAACAGTACATTCCATTATTTTCAAAAGACTGGAAAGAAAAATATCATTCAATTTTAGCAGAAGAACATTTGCAAAGTTTAGATGAAAATATCCATAAGTTTAAAGCGCAGACTTTAAACTGGGATTTGCCTTTTTTTAATGAAGAAATACAGATTGATTGTAACCAAAGCTTTAATATATTTACCCATATTTTAGAATTGGAATATTCAGATGAAATTAAAGTTCAGCAACTGGAGGAAATTCCTTTTGAACTTTGGCTGAATATTTTGGGACAAAGACTGACTTCGGCAAGTTTGCGGGATGAAAATGCGATTCCACCTTTGAAAAGTTTGCTGATTCAAGCTTGTGAAAAACCTTTTAACAATGAAATTACCATTGCGCAAAGAGCCTGGGAAAAACACGCAGGAAGAATGGAAGACCGGTTTTGGGG
>NZ_JBFRGA010000337.1:0-927 GCF_052115105.1 Chryseobacterium sp. 2TAF14 | reverse complement strand
CTTATATTAACCTTGACAAGGTGGTTTTATAGATGATTTTATTTTTCAAAAACAGCGTAATCTGAAACTTTAAAACTGAAGCTTTTTCCATTATTGAAATCTCTTTTCGTTCCGTCAAAAACATTTTTGAAAATGCCCGAAACATTTTCATCTTCAATGGTAAACTCTACATTTTCTCTTGAAAAATTTAAAACTACTAAAACTTCATTCCATTTATTTTTTCTGATGTAGGCAAAAATTTTGTCATTTGCAGAAGTATTCAAAAGGTAGGTCACAACATTAGGATCACCTCCCCTTAAAGCCGGATTTGATGATTTCAGGCTTAATAAAGTCTTGTAAAAATCAGCCATTTCACAATGATTCTTCCACTCGATCGGATCTTTTTCAAAAAATTCTAATCTTTTCAAATTAGGAAGCTCCTGCCCGGAATAAAGCAAAGGAATTCCGTTCCAGGTAGCAGAAAATACAGCCATTGGTTTGGTAATATCACCATATTTTTCATACTCTGTTCCGTTCCAGGAGTTTTCGTCATGATTGGTGGTAAACCACGCTCTCATTGAAGAATCTCCTATTTTCGAATATTTTCTAAGCAAATCTGTAAGCTCATGAATCGGTTGATTATCTTTATAAAATTCAGCCGATTTGTGCATCCATTTCCAGGAGTAACTTGCATCAAAAATTTTTCCGTGTTCCGGGCTTTCAAGTTCATCAAACTCACCAATCCAGAAAAGAGGTTTTATTTTTTCAAGTTCCGGTCGTGCTTCTTTCCAAAAATCTACTGTTACCCATGAAGCCAGATCGCATCTGAAACCATCAATCCCGGTTTCTTCGATCCAGAATTTCATGGCATCGATCATGGCTTTTCTCATTTCCTGATTTTCGTAATCGAGTTCGATAATATCATCCATTCCGGAAGCCATTTTGAAA
>NZ_JBFRGA010000336.1:0-2268 GCF_052115105.1 Chryseobacterium sp. 2TAF14 | reverse complement strand
ACCTTGCTCCATCTTTGATACCACACAAAATTTTGATCAGCAACTTTATCCCAGAATTTTTTAGGGTTTTTGATTGATTTTTTATACTCTTCAAAGTAATGTGGTAAGTCTTCTATCACGTAATTTCTCATATTTCTATTGTTTTTGAAATTTGAATTTAATGATATTAAAATTATGTTTAATTTTTGATTTAAACTTAGTCCTAAAAGCTTTTTTATTGTAGAAAAGCTGTTTTATATTAATTATCAGTGTTTTACTATTCATTGTTACACGTGTTTTAAACTTCTTAAATATGAATATTAAGATAATTTTATCTGTATATTAATTTTATTAACAATAAATTATCTTTTTTATTTGGATTTGAAAGAAATTATATTTTAAATTTGCCAAAAAATTTAGATAAATAAATGGAAATAGAAATTTCCTCATCCATACATCTGATGTATGTGAGTGAAATACAACAGGAAATGTACGATTCTGCACAGCGCAGAGGAACGGGTATCGCAAAGACTTAGGGTACAAACCTGTTATTTATTCTGAATTGACTCAGGATGATGATTTTTGGAATGGATGCAAAAGCTGTGTCAATTACGAAATTTTAATGAAAAAAGAACGTAAAAACTGCCTTTGTACGGCTATGCTTTTCGTTCCTGAAAATATAACAAAAAATAGTGCTGCCGATACGCAGCCGGAAATTAAATATAGCAATGAACAAGAAAGTCGTCTTAGCGTTTAGCGGAGGTTTAGATACCTCTTACTGTGCTAAATATCTTAGTGAAACACTGAGATATGATGTGTATGCAGTTACTGTAAATACCGGAGGTTTTTCTAAAGAAGAGGAAAAAGAACTGGAGAAAAAAGCCCTGAATCTTGGGGTAAAAGAATACAGGTGCGTGGATGCTCAGGAAGATTATTACAATTCTTGCGTGAAGTATTTGATTTTTGGAAATGTATTGAAAAACAATACATATCCTTTATCTGTAAGTGCAGAACGTACGATTCAGGCGCAGGAAATTGCAAAATTTGCGATTGAAGTTGGAGCTGATGCGATTGCTCATGGAAGTACAGGTGCAGGAAATGATCAGGTACGTTTTGATCTGATTTTCCAGGTAATGTGTCCGAATGTTGAAATCATTACACCGATTCGTGATATGGCCTTGTCTCGTGAAGAAGAAATCGAGTTTTTGAAAAGTAACGGTTACGAAATAGAATTCCATAAAGCACAATATTCTGTAAATAAAGGACTTTGGGGAACTTCAGTCGGAGGAAAAGAGACGCTTATGGAATCGGTCGTGATATTCACGTAGGAGATACGATTGTCGGGATTAAAGGAAGAGTTGGTTTTGAAGCGGCTGCGGCGTCTGTGATCATCAAAGCACACCATTTGTTGGAAAAACATACGCTTTCAAAATATCAGCAGATGATGAAGTCACAATTATCCGATTGGTACGGAAACTGGCTTCACGAAGCACTTTTCTTAGATCCTGTAATGAGAAATATCGAATCTTTCTTAGTTGATTCTCAAAAAACGGTAAGCGGAAAAGTTTTTGTAACCCTTCATCCTTCCCGATTTATCTTAAACGGAATTGAATCTCAACATGATTTAATGTCCGATAAGTTCGGAAGCTACGGCGAAGCAAACAGAGCTTGGACAGGCGAAGATGTGAAAGGCTACACAAAAATTGTAAGCAACTCTTTAAATATATATCATCAGATTAATAAATAGAATTTGGGCAGCTTAATCCGCCTTCCGCTCCCAATCTTTTTTGCAAGACGATTTCAGATTCAATAGAACTGGAATTCCAAGCAAAAAAGGATTTCCGCTCAAGTCGGGCTGCGAAAATTTGGACGCAAAATAAACCCGAAGGGTTCAATATAAATAACCGTAGGTGAAACCTATGGCAAAAATAAAAATGATTGAAATTAATAAAACAGCAGGAATCATCGGAGCCAACGGTTATACGGGAAGTGAACTAGTTCGTCTGCTGGCTTTTCATCCTCATGTGTCTTTGAGTTTTTTATATAGTCGTTCGAATTCGGGTACAAAAATTTCAGATTTGTACCCGGATTTAGCGACAGTCTGTGAGATGATTCTAACCGATCAGCCTGAAGAAGTAGATATTTTATTTTTATGTCTTCCTCACAAAGAAAGCCAAAATTGGCTGACTCAAAATCCTGTAAAAGATTCGACGTTGGTGATCGATTTAGGAAATGATTTCCGTTTGGACGGTAATCTAGGAGAAAGAAATTTTATCTATGGTTTGCCTG
>NZ_JBFRGA010000335.1:0-1010 GCF_052115105.1 Chryseobacterium sp. 2TAF14 | reverse complement strand
GCACTGTCTTTCGACAGACGCAGTTTTTTTATTTTAGGGCTTTTGCAAACTCCCACATCACAATTCCGCCGCATACACTTACATTTAAAGAATGCTTTGTTCCAAGCTGCGGAATTTCAATAAAAGAATCGATATTCTGCAAAGCTTCATCGCTTATTCCTTCTACTTCATTTCCTAAAATTACCGCATATTTTTTTGTCTTGTCAATGCTGAAATCTGTAATCATCGTACTATTAGTAGTTTGCTCGATTCCTACAACTTCAAAACCCTGGCTTTTTAAATCATTGATAGCTGTGTTAATATCGCTTTCGTAACTCCAGTCTACACTTTCAGTTGCACCCAATGCTGCTTTGTGAATTTCACGATGTGGCGGTTGTGGCGTAATTCCGCACAGTATAATTTTCTGAATCAGAAAAGCATCTGCTGTTCTGAAAGTTGCGCCTACATTGTGCATGCTTCTGATGTTGTCTAAAACAACTACCAACGGAATTTTCTCAACTTTTTTAAAAGTTTCCACATCAATTCTGTTGAGTTCTTCCAATTTTAATTTATTTACCAAAATAATTTTATTTCTTATTTACAATTTACGAATTCTTCTTTAGGAATGGATTTCGATTTTTATTAAATATTTATTTGTGTACATCTGTGCAATCCGTAAAAAGCTCCCACAGATCCCGCAGATTTACACAGATTTTTATAGAATTGAATCTTTTTTACCTTAAATTTTCTTAATTAAAATAAACTTGTTTATTTCTTCATTAATTATCGTTTACTTAAAATCTTAATTTCTTAATGTTGAACATTCAAGTTGTTCTTTACAATTTAATTTATTTTTTTCCCATAATCTGATGTACGTTTTTCTCGATATTCTGAGCAATTGTTTCCATCGGGATATCATTTTCATCATTATTAAAAGGATCTTCAATCTCTTCAGCAATCAGTTCCAGACTCATCAATACATAATATACAAACACCGTCAATGGAATCATAAACAATCCAAGATTGATCAC
>NZ_JBFRGA010000334.1:0-1010 GCF_052115105.1 Chryseobacterium sp. 2TAF14 | reverse complement strand
CCATTTGCTGCTTACAGAAATATAGTTCAGGTCTTTATCAAACATTGCCAGAGGAACCGGAACATCGGTAGCGTAAGACTGCATAATGGCCTCTTTTCGGGTGACTTCCAAAAACATTTTTTTGAAAGCATCGATGTCCTGAATGATTCCGTAAACCCTGATGCAGCTCCCACCTTCAAATTCCGGGATTCCTTTCACTCGCACCCAGATCATAATTCCGTCACTGCGCAAAATTTGCAACTCTTCATTAAAAGGTGTTCCGTCTGCGATTGCTCTGTTAAAAAGTGTTGTGATTACCTCCCTGCTGTTTTCTATGAAGAATCCGATCGCATTTTCAAAATCCGGCTTGAAATTGTCTGGTACTTTATGAATTTCTCGGGTACTCTTAGACCAGAATACATTGCCATTTTCCAGATTAACTTCCCAGCCTCCTACCTGTGCTACAGTACTGGTTTGCTCAAGCATTTCTTTTGTATAAAAAAGATCTCCTTCCAGCCTATCTCTACGAATAATCTCGGATCGTAATCGTTTGTAGAAAAAAAATGTTACGACGACGGCGGCTACGGCAGAAAAGATGATGAATAAAACGGTTGAATTCGAAGACCTGTTCAAATCTTTATTTTTGATAGCCAACTGAGCCTCCTCATACTTTACAAATTCCATAACAAGTTGACGGCATTTATCCATCGCTGTTTTCTTTTGTTGAATTTGTGTGGGCGTCATCAATATACCATTCTTACGATTCTCAATGAGCGAAACATCTCCCTTCATCATAATCTCTGACGTATGAATCAGTTCTTCAAGAAGCTTGGTCTGATGCTTATCGTTAATATTTAATTTACTTTGAGAAGCAATAAGATCCGGATATTTCTTAGCGCTTTTAATATAGGGCTCGAGAAATTTTTTCTGTCCGGTCAGCTGATATCCACGGATGCCTGTTTCTGCGTCCAGAAGAAAATTTAAAATATCTTTTACTAAACTAATGGATTCCTTGCTTTTTAAAAGGCTTT
>NZ_JBFRGA010000333.1:0-1033 GCF_052115105.1 Chryseobacterium sp. 2TAF14 | reverse complement strand
CCTGTAACGGTCTTTTCTTTTGGTCTACTTCCAGCCTGTTGTATAATCCGGTTTTTACAATAACCATTTTTTCTTCAGGCATAATGATAATGAACTGACCAAGAAAACCGTAAAAAAACCAGTATTTCTCATCTGCATTATTGTTTTCTCCGGCCCAGATTGTATAACAGAATGCATCATTTTCTGCAGTGGGTTTCAGCATTCTTTGGCAATATTCAGGATTAAGTATCTGCTTTCCTTCCCACATTCCGTTTTGCAAGATCATTTGACCTATTTTTGCAAAATCTCTGGCTGTAGCATGTACGCAGCAGAATGCTTTTTCCATTCCTTCGTCATCTGTGCTCCATTTACCCGGAAATTCCATTCCCAATGGTTTCCATATTTTTTCTGAAAGATAATCCGATAAATGTTTTCCGGTTAATTTACTAAGAGCCATTCCTAAAAGCTGGGCTGAAACACTTTGATACTCATATTTTTGTCCCGGCATTTTTTTTATTTCAATATCGAAAGTCTGCTTTGCAAGATCTGCAACAAAATACTGTTTGGAATTTTCTGCGAAAGGATGGCTATATTCTTCGTCCCAATCAAAGCCGGCCTGCATCGTCATAAGATGGCGAAAGGTAAGGTGTTTTCCGTACATACTATTTTTATATTCAGGAAATACTGTAGAAATTAACTGATCTTCCGATTTCAGATAACCATCATCAATTGCACAACCGGTTAAAATTGCTAAAAAACCTTTCGTCATCGAAAAAGAATTAAGCAGAGATGAAGGTTGATGATTTTTCCAGTACTTTTCGTAAACCAGTTGATTGTCTTTAATGATAAGTAACGATGATGTGCGCGTTTTTTTGAGTTCTTCTATAAGTCGGTCAGATAAATGTTGTTGATTATAAAGCTTACTTTTTTTCCAGGATTTAGGTTTTGAGTTTTGAATTATTCTGAATGGAAATTTTTTTGCATCATCAGTCGACGGTGCAAGAGGCCCTTTTTTTAAATTAATACCGATCGCTTTAAAAATATACCCATAACC
>NZ_JBFRGA010000332.1:0-1063 GCF_052115105.1 Chryseobacterium sp. 2TAF14 | reverse complement strand
TATAAAAGTAATGGACAGTATACATGTAGAATTCAATTGGCTTGGTTTTTATAATACCAAAACTAAAAGGCGTGAATTCATCGAAAATCCATTTTATATTTCAGGAAATCCTGTTATTTTAACTAAATGTGAGGATAAATAAACTAAGACCGAAGTTCATAGTTGACAATTCCAAAACTTAATGGGAAACTGCTTCCATATTCAGCACAGTTAGCTCACCACAATCATCATTTACATATGTATTCTTATGGATCAGATTTTGAAGAAATTAATGAAAAATAGAAATTATTTTTTCTTTTTTATAGTTGTTATACTTGTACTACTTAATTGTCATACAAAAAGTGCTAATGCATATAAGATTGTTTATATAGATCATAAACAATACTTGAATATATTAAAAGATAGTACTTCTATCAAACAAGACATTTCTTTGAAAAAAAAATTTGAAACTAAACAAGGAGTTATCATTAAAACTGAACTTAAAGATATTTCTTTTCAAAATAAGGTTTCCGTTGACGACGATACTGATGGATATGAAAAATATGAATATCAATATTATATTAAAAATCGGGATAAATATCTTGTCAAGTTTACATATTTTGAAGGAGATTATTATTTATTGATTGATAATTTAACCTCAAAAATAGATACGCTGGATAGTAAGCCACTAATTGTCAATGATAATTTATTGACAATTTATCAGGATATGGAAGATGCTGATCAGTTTTCAACATTGAAGTTGTATAATTTTGATTCAAAAAACAATCTACAATTGATTGATGTAAAAAAAGAAAAATGGATTTTGGATAAAGTAATATTGTTAAAAAACAATACATTAGCAATTTTAGTGAGTTCCATTGGAGATGACAAAAAGAAATATGGTATTATTAGTTTTTGAATCATTTAAAAAAAAATTATGAAAATCGTATATATAATTTTCATCTTATTACTTATTGATTGTAAAGGTCAAGAAGACAAAAAAGAATATAAGTTGGAGAATAAAGAATATAACTCTATCTCTAATAAATGGTATGGGAAGTATGCGCTTACCATAAATGAAGAT
>NZ_JBFRGA010000331.1:0-1152 GCF_052115105.1 Chryseobacterium sp. 2TAF14 | reverse complement strand
ACATGTATACTGTCCATTACTTTTATATATGCTATTTTTTCAGTTGTGGAAAAATTATTCCAGTCTAAATCTTTGTTTTTTCCTGATACACTTGCTAGAAATTGGAATTTGACAACATATACATTGTTTACACTATCCACTTTTGTTGCAACAAATGCCCAACTATTAGCCTTAGAAAAAAATTTAAGTTGTCCATCTCCACCATAATAAAATGCCGGCTTTTCTGAAGAACATTCTTTTTGCCAGTTAAATCCCAAAGGGAAGTTAGTCTTGTTATTAATCTGTACCGAGTCATTATTACTCTGTCCCTTACAATTAATAAAAAAAGTAATTATTAATATCCAAAAAGTAAATTTCATACTAATAAATTTAAATAAACTAATAATTGACTTTTGTTTTTCCATTTTATCCAATATTTTTTATTTTTTGTAGTATTTTCTATATTTAACCACTCACCTTTTATTTCTAGTATTTCCACTTCATCATCAGACTTCCAATTTTTAACGTTTAGACCTTTTCCATTGATAGAATTTAGTAATGGATTATTTTTTAAATTTTTACTCTCAACGTTCACCACCTGCTCTTTTAAAAAATTTTCCCAATTATAAAAAACAACATCCTGAGATGGTTTTTAGATAAGCATATTCATTTTTTGAAATAACAATTTTATAAAAGTTATTTTTTCTTTCCGCACATACAAAAAATAATATATTATAATCTGGTTTACTTAATATCGGTATGAAGTTAATCCCGATTTTAGGTTTTTTTATTTTAATCTTCTGAATATAGATTAATATTTTCATTTGGATTAATTACTTGAATTAATCCTATTCCTAAGTTTTGAATTATTTCATCATGTTGGTATCCTAACGATACTACAACTTTCCTTTGGCAACTAAAAATATTAAATACAAATATTAATATTACTGATACTTTAATTATAACTGATTTTCTCATTTTAAAATCGCCAAAATCTGTCTGTAAATTTACTTATTCTCATTTCCTAAAATTAGTCGTTTTTTTAATTTAATTCTAGGGTCATAAATTGTCTAAATTTTAGGGGGACTTACAGTTCATAAAAATAGCTTTACTATTCACATTTTTTTAGAATTATAGGATTTTCATTACTTATAAAGGATTCAGTATATTGCC
>NZ_JBFRGA010000330.1:0-1164 GCF_052115105.1 Chryseobacterium sp. 2TAF14 | reverse complement strand
CCAATAAGCCTGTTCTTTACGTTTGTAATGTAGATGAAAATTCTATTAAAAACGGAAATGAATGGATTGCTAAAATCGAAGAAATGGCGAAAGGTGAAGGCGCTGAAATCGTTGTTTTGGCAGCTCAGATTGAAGCAGATATCAACGAACTGGAAACTTACGAAGAAAGAGAAATTTTCCTTGACGAATTAGGTCTTACAGAACCGGGAGTAAACCGTCTGATCAGAAAAGCGTATGATTTATTAAAGCTTCAGACGTATTTTACAGCAGGTGTAAAAGAAGTTAGAGCTTGGACAATTGGACAAGGTTGGACTGCGCCTCAAGCTGCAGGAGTGATTCACACCGATTTTGAGAAAGGTTTCATCCGTGCAGAAGTTATTAAGTATAATGATTATGTGACTTACGGTTCAGAATCAAAAGTAAAAGAAGCTGGAAAACTTTCTGTTGAAGGAAAAGAATACATCGTTCAGGACGGCGATGTGATGCACTTCAGATTTAATGTTTAAAATATTAAAAGTTAGTTATATAGTATTTTAAATGCGCTTCCATGAATTTGGGAGCGTTTTTTTATTATATTTAATCTTATGAAATTGAAATATTTAGCCCTTTTGTTTCTGACTTTTTCGTGTTCGAAAAGTATTGAAGATAGATGTTTTACATCTCCTGATGATAATCGGGTTAAAAATTTAAAAAATGATGATGATTTGGTAATTTATGATCACAATATGCAAATAGAGAAATATGATGCAACACAGATTCTTGCTGAGAAACCCGATTATTTGCAGATTGTTGACCTCAAAAAATTTAGAAGCTTTAAAAAAGACAGTATAGAAGCTAATTCTCAGGATTTAATGGAAAATAAATGGGAAGCACATGAAGCGGAATTTAAAGTTTTTAATGAAGCTTTTTCAATGCAATTTAGCTTTTCTAATCAACAAAAATTGGGAATGTGGTGTATGCTTTGGGCAGGAATCAGCTTGGATTTTGGTTGTGTAAAATTGAAAATGAAAAAGCTTCCGCATATTTTTGGGGATTAAGTTTCAGTCATTATTACATTAACGAAGTTCAGGAAAAGCCAATTATTCAGAATGGTTTTTTAGAACTTGAGGGAAGTTTCGTAAAAATTGTGAAAGTAGCAGGGTTACCGGGTTACGACGACTATTC
>NZ_JBFRGA010000329.1:0-1173 GCF_052115105.1 Chryseobacterium sp. 2TAF14 | reverse complement strand
CTTTTGGTGGGACTCGAAATCAAGAGAGAGCTTGTAGAAGGTGAGCTTTCGTCTTTTAAAAATGCTTCACTCCCTATTTTTGCTGCAGTCGGAGGAATGGCGATTCCTGCAATGATTTATGTTGCATTCAATTCTGGAACAGATTACAGCAACGGATGGGGAATTCCTATGGCAACAGACATTGCTTTTTCTCTGGCAATCGTCTCAATGTTAGGAAAAAAGGTTCCGGCTTCGCTCAAAATTTTCTTAGCAGCATTGGCAATTGTAGATGATTTGGGGGCTATTTTGGTGATTGCTATTTTTTATACCGAGCAGATTCACTGGATCTATTTATTGTTGTCTTTGGGTATTGCGGTAGTTTTATTTTTATTAAATTTTTTAAAGGTCACCAAACTTATTTTTTACATCGTTCCGGGAATATTTTTGTGGTATTGCCTCCATCATTCAGGAATCCATGCTACGATTGCAGGAGTTTTGCTCGCATTTAGCATTCCGACAAATGTTTCAAAGACCAAAATCTCACCTTTAGAAAAGCTGGAACATTCACTGCATTTTCCGGTAAACTTTATTATAATGCCTATTTTTGCGTTAACCAATACCAATATTGCCTTTAACAGCAGCATGGTTGACGGATTATTCAATAGTTTAGGATTGGGAATAATTGGCGGACTTGTTTTGGGAAAAGTAATAGGAATAAATCTTTTCTCACTGATTGCCGTAAAACTAAAAATAAGCGCTCTTCCGCAAAGATCTTCATGGAATCAGATGATTGGTGTAGGTCTTTTAGCAGGAATAGGATTTACGATGTCAATATTTATTGCACTCCTCTCTTTTAAACATGAAATTGATTTTCAGGATGAAGCTAAATTTGCGATTCTGATTGCTTCATTTATCGCAGCAGTTTCCGGATATCTGATTTTAAAATTAAGTTCAAAAAAGAAGAGAATAAGAAGACGCAGAAGAATTGTTTCATCTTAACGATACGATTTCTTTAAAATATATAATTTAGTAAAGTTCTCAAATCCTGATTTAACTCATTCTTCTTTTTTCTCTGCATAAGGTCTTCTATGCTCATCATCACCGTCTAAATTGGGTTCAGAATTTTCGGAATGATAATTTTTTGCTTCTCTTTTGATCTCATCTGAAAGCAGTTTTTCTATTCTTAATTTCCTC
>NZ_JBFRGA010000328.1:0-1180 GCF_052115105.1 Chryseobacterium sp. 2TAF14 | reverse complement strand
TCGAGAAATATCCCGATTGTTCTGAATAATCTGGACTTGAAATTTATGCCTGAAGGCGGAACTTTCATCAACGGAATCGAACAAAATATTGCCTTTAAAGTTTTAGACGAATTTGAAAAACCTGTCGATGCAGTTTTAGGAATTTACAATCAGAATCATCAAAAAGTAACCGAAGTTTCAGCGTATAATTTCGGAATGGGAAATTTTCTTTTTACCCCTAAAAAAGGTGAAACGTATTATGCAAAAGTTCTTAAGCCTGAAGACATCAGTAAAATTTACCAGCTTCCGATTGCTAAAGATGACGGAATTGTTTTTAATGTTAAAAAAGAAAATCAGAGCATTCAATTAATCATCAACTCAACCTCTGCAAAAAATGTTGTAATCACAGGCAATTTCAGGGAAAAGCAAATTTATTCTAAATCTTTAGACTTAAAACAAGGATTAAATTATATCGATATTTCAGAAAAAGAACTTCCCATCGGAATTTGCAGATTTACGGTTACGGAAAATAATATTCCTTTAGCTGAAAGAATTGTTTTCGCAAACGAAAATAAGCAGATGAAGGTGAAAATAATTCCAACAAAGAAAAATTATCTACCGAGAGAAAAGGTGATCGTCAATATTGAAACAACCGACGAAAACGATCAGCCAATTCCTGCCAATCTTTCGATGAGCGTAGTGGATGATAAACTGTGGACTTATGCAGATGATAAGCAAAACCATATTCTTTCCTGGATTTTATTGGATTCTGAGCTGAGAGGAAAAATAGAAAGACCACAGTTTTATTTTGATAAAAAAGAAGAAAAAGCGGCAAAAAGTTTAGACTTGGTGATGCTGACCAATGGTTACCGGTATTTTGAAATCAATCCGGAGATTGAGAAAACCGGAAATTATAAATATTTGCCTGAAAAAATCAACCCGATTTATGGTGTTGTAGAAGATGAGAATAAAAAACCTGTAAAAGCAGAAGTATATCTGGTTGAAAATCATTCGAAAATAAAAAAGCAAATTACGTCCGAAAACGGTTTGTTTTATTTTTCAGATTTAGATGGACGATATCAACATGATGTGATTGCAAAATCTTTAGATTCGAAAAAGAAAGTGAATATCAGAATGCTTTCTTATAAGCTTAATATAAATCCTTTGGCAAAGCAATCTTTAGAAAATATTAATGTTGAAG
>NZ_JBFRGA010000327.1:0-1190 GCF_052115105.1 Chryseobacterium sp. 2TAF14 | reverse complement strand
AGGTAATGCTGTAGATCTTGCTAACTATTCCTGTGCCTATAGTTTTTGAGTTGTCAGAAATTTCAAAATCTATTCCTTTATATAATTTTTCTAAGAATAGCTCATTTACTAACGTAAAATCTACACTTAAAGAATCTCCGGGAAAAATAAGTTCAGTCTCTGCAAATGTCTGAATTCCGATATAAGTTTGGGTATCAAAAGGAAATTTAAGGTTTACTCTGAAGCCCGAAGAAATAGGGTTGATAAGCCCACCTTTATCGCTACTGTAGTACGTCACCACTGCTTTGAAATATGGCTTTTTTTGCATGATAAACTTTTATTAAATTAAAACTGGCAAAAAACCTTGTCATCAATACAAAGATAATAATCCAGTTGGTTTGGCTGTCAATTAAGATATTTTTTACCTGAATTGGTTTCAAAAAGAAGATCTTCAATTTTGAGCTGAAGATCTTCAATTAAATGTAAAACTGATTTGAAAAGATTATTATCTATTAATCAAATGGTATGCCGATATAGACGGGAGAAAAAGATTTTTTAAAGATTATAATTTTCATAATTTTTTTTTAAAATAATGAGATAAAATGGTACATATTTAGATTAGTCAAAGTACAACCATTAAAAATTACATTATGAAAAAATCTACAAACTCAGAAAACATTACCTCTCACGAAACTAAAGAAATTGAAAGGCAAATGGCATTGAAAGTATTGGAAAAGGCTAAAAAAATTAAAAGAAAAGTTGTATTTCTGCCACAAGGCGCAAGTGGAAACCGAAATATTATTAATTCTTTTTAAATATTCCTTTTTTAATAATATTTTCAATTAAATAGTAAAAAGCCTGATGATTCAGGCTTTTTTATGTTTTAAACAAAATTTTTTTTACTGTAGCTTATGCAGCTTCTCTGATATTTCTTTGCTGTCTGAGACTTTCTTTTTTCAGTTGTTTTATAAAATATTCCGAAGATATTTTGCAGATTTTACGAAAATAATATTCAAATTCTCCGGGAGAGTGATAACCGCAGATTGATGCTAAATCAGCAGCTTTATAATCCCTGAATTTTGGTTCTTGATATAATTTTTTCAGGATATAATTAATTCTTAAACGATGAAAATACAAATCTGCATTCATTGAAGTATGTTTCTGTATCGTTTCGTTTAGGTATTCATATTCCACATCAATTTCCTTTAACA
>NZ_JBFRGA010000326.1:0-1210 GCF_052115105.1 Chryseobacterium sp. 2TAF14 | reverse complement strand
CGGAAAACTCGTTTGAAAGACTGGATTTAGCTAAAATAAAGGCAAAAGAATTGGGAATTTGTATTGTTCTAAAAGATCATCACACCCAAGTTGTAACGCCCGAAGGAAAAGTTTTTTATAATATCACGGGAAATTCAGGTTTGGCAAAAGGGGGAAGCGGCGATATTCTCACCGGAATTATCACTTCACTTTTAGCCCAAAAATATTCTGAAGAAGAAACCGCAATTTTTGGAGTCTGGCTTCACGGAAAAGCTGCCGATTTTGCGGCTGCAAAACATTCTAAAGAAGCGATGCAGCCTACAGATGTGATTGATGAATTGGGAAATGTCTTCATTTATTTAAACAAAAAAGCCACAACTCAGTTGTGACTTTCAGATTTTATGTGCTTTTAAATTACTCAGGTTTGCCGTTTTCTGCTTCTGTAATTTTAAATTTTTTAGAATAGATCATAATGACAACTCCTGCAATCATAAACGGAATGGAAAGAATTTGACCTGTGTTTAATCCTGCAAAAGAGATAAACTCGTCACCTTGCGGCTCTTTCAGGAACTCTACAAAGAATCTGATTGCCCAAAGAATGATGAAGAACAAACCAAATAACCAGCCTTGCTGATATTTTTTGTTGGTTTTTCTGTATAATATCCAAAGTAAAACGAAGAGTAATACATAACCAACCGCTTCAAATAGCTGAGATGGATAACGTGGAATAGTTACTCCGTATTCACTGCTTTGTTGTGGGAAAAGTAAGGCAAAAGGAGAATTAGGATCAACTGGTTTACCGATAATTTCAGAATTGAAAAAGTTACCCATTCTTACAAATGCACCGCCTACAGCAACCACAATTCCAAGTCTGTCATACACCCAAAACGGATTTTTTTTGATGATTTTAAACGAATAATAAAGTGTGGTAAAGATCAAAGCAATAGTTGCTCCGTGACTCGCCAATCCTGAAAATCCTGTGAATTTAAAACCGTTTTTCATACTGATCGGTAAAAATACACTCCAAAAATCTTCTTTAAATAATTCAGGCTGATAAAAAATAACGTGACCCAATCTTGCTCCTAAAATGGTTCCGATTAACGTCCATGTAAAAAGAGGTTCAAGATATTTTAGATTTACATTATCAATCTTAAACATTTTTGTCATTAAAACATAGCCTAAACCAAATGCGAAAATAAACATCAGACTGTAAAAATGCAGCGTTACAGGT
>NZ_JBFRGA010000325.1:0-1225 GCF_052115105.1 Chryseobacterium sp. 2TAF14 | reverse complement strand
TAAAAAGGCATCTCAAAATGAAATGCCTGAATATTTATCCTTTATAATTATAATACCTCGCTCCTTTCAGCACAGGATTTTCCAGCTCCACAGACTCTAAACCAAATCCTTTATAATCAGGATTGATGGAATGTTCTAATTGTTTTCTATGGAGTTTTTCATAAGTATCAAAATCGATCGCTAAACGGTTTTTCAGGTTTTCAAATAAATTCCATTTTTCAACTACTTTTTTCCAGTTTTCAGAAACTTTTCCTGCAAAAACTTTTGATTTTGAACCGCTTCCGTAGCCTAAAAATCCGATTTCTTCACCAATCAATTCTTCATTGTCATTAAAAGAAGTCTGCAATGCAGAAAGCAGAGCCATAAAAATGGAAGCAGTGTACATATTTCCTATTTCAGAAGATGCACGCTGCGTTTTTTCAATTTTACTGTTGATGAATTGAATGTAATTTTCAGATTTTGCAACTGCTTTTTGTTCTTCGGCATTTGAATATGGAAGTCTATTTTCTAAACTGTAAATCTCGGTAAAAACCCTTTTCCCATGAAATGCATACGGAAGATGAAAAATCAGATATTTCCAGTTTTCTGAAGGTTTTGTTTTGCCAGAAACTTCCTGATAATGCTGATAAGCTTCCCTGATTCTGTCCTGATAACACTGATTGGAATATTGCCCGTCAAAAACAGGTTCGTCAGTAAAGATTTCTATTTTGTCAGGAAAAGATTCCGGAGCGTTTTGCAGATCTTCTTTTTTAAAATGGCGTCTCGGTTTGAAAAAATCAAAAACAGACTCAGTAGCCACTCCCCAATTATTTTCAATCTCAATTAAATCAGGTTTGGCTGAAACCAATAATGCAACTGCGCCTCCACCCTGAGTATATTCACCGGAAGAAGCCAGCTCGTATTTCGCATAGTCGCTTGCAATAACGACCGCTTTTTTATCAGGATTTACCCTAACAAAATCCAACGAATTGTGAAGAGCATCTACTCCGCCGATACAAGCAAAAGTCATATCTACCACATCACAGTTTTTGAAACATCTCTCACCAAACTCTGGTTCTAAAGCTTTGTCTACCATCTGCATTGCATAAGAAGCTGTCGGTTTTGCGGCATCGATTGCGCTTTCTGTTCCTAAGTAAATACGGGAAATTTCTTTCGGATTGATTTGATAATCTGTGATTAATTTTAACAATGCTTCTGCAGCAAATGTAGCAGCATCTTCATGCAC
>NZ_JBFRGA010000324.1:0-1260 GCF_052115105.1 Chryseobacterium sp. 2TAF14 | reverse complement strand
ACTTTACTCAAGCGCATGATAATGAGAAAAATCAGGCTTTAAAAAAGCTGATCAAGAAGAAAATTATCCTTTTCAAAGAAATGGTGCTCATCATGCAGTGGAAAGCATTGAAAGATAAAGAATACCTGAAAAAAAATATATTAAGGATGCAGAATCTTACAAGACTGAAAATCTCAGATTATTTTAATCAAGATTTTTCTCTTGATCTTAAAAAAAAGAATTTGTTTCAAAATATCCCGGCATATTTTGCTGCCCGATTATTTGTCTGGCGTTTTGAACGATAATTTTAGTTTTTAAATTTATAAAACCAAAACATCAAAGAGAAATTAGACAATAAAAAAGAATTGTAAAGCTTACTTATTCCTTTAAATTGAGATTTTACCGTTTCTTTATCCAGCTCGGTATAAGATTCTGAAAGCCTTTTTTTCTGGATTGATTTTTCTTCTGCGTTCATTTGAGGAGAAAAATGATGAAAGATTTTTATAGCATTCACCAGATTTTTATAGGCTACAAATTCAAAAATTGATTTTCGGGGCTCAAAAATGTCTTTTTGTTTAAAAATTTTTCGCAGCAGATAATCGGTTCTTGTAATATCGATTTTCTTTAATGAAAGCGATTTTGCCGACGAATCAGGATGAATGTAATGCGTATAAACTGCATTGCAGCTGCCAACAAATGACGCCTTTTCAAGAATTAATCGCTCTACGATTTCATCCCCATTTAAAAGAGGTTCGCCAAAAGCGAAAGAATGCGATTTAAAAACAGAAGATTTATAAAGCCCGCGAATGTGAATATCAAATCTTCCAACGGTATCTTTCACCAGCTGTTTTCCTGAAAATTGTCTGTATTCAAATTCTTTTTCCAGTGTATTTTCTGCGTAAATATTGTGGATGTTTTTTATTTTTCCATCAGTAAATTTTGTAATGACGATTGGGGTAACAATATCTAATTCAGGATGCTTTAGAAAGGTTTGATAACATTTTTCGATGGTATCGGAATCGATCAGATCATCATGATCAAACAAAAAAATAAATTCACCTTCAGCTTTTTCCTGTCCGTAAGCTTTAGAATACTGAGCGTATTTTTGATTTTCTTTTGTATAGATTTTAATTCTTGCATCTTTTTTTGCAAAATATTCCAAATCTTCCAATGTAGAATCTGTAGAACCATCATTCACACAGATAAATTCAATGTTTTGATACGTCTGATTCAGTAAACAATTCATTGAAGTCTTAACGAAATCACCCAGTTGTACAGAGT
>NZ_JBFRGA010000323.1:0-2026 GCF_052115105.1 Chryseobacterium sp. 2TAF14 | reverse complement strand
AGCCAACTCATTGAAAAAAGATTATCAATCTTAATCATGAAATCTACAATTTTAATTTCACCAAATCTCTCTCTATAATGCATTAAAGGAGTAAGGTACTGATTACCAAAAACGCTAGATAGGATAAAATTTAAATTTCCAAATAAATTAGAACTTTCCCGAGTTGTTATACTACCGTTTGTTATCGCTTCATAATGCTTTATGTATTTACCAACATAATCAAGTGTATCAGTACCTTTTGCGATCATATTACGCTTAAACATAAATTCAAAAGCTTTAGTTAAACTTTTGTTGTCATCGCTCTTCAGAGGTCAAAGCACTTCTGAAAATCTCCTCCGGAACGTTGCAAAACCTGCGCACCAATGGAAGCTTATCTTACACCAGGGTCGGCGGGACACTATATTACAATTACAAAGACATTGAAGAAATGCTGAAGAAGCAATGATAGTTCACAATAACGAAAACAACTATGAATTATATCAAACACCTCACAGCTTTCTACGAAAAGGTGGCTCAGGATAATACGCTTAATCCATCACACATCAGCCTCTATTTAGCATTATTCCAGTTCTGGAATTTCAGCCGTTTCCGAAATCCGGTCAGTATTTCACGCGATGAAGTGATGCGAATTAGTAAAATCCGTTCAAAAGCCACCTATCACAAATGCCTGAAGAATCTCCATTCTTCGGGCTATATTGATTATCAGCCTTCATACAATCCTTTTCGGGGAAGTCAGGTGGTGATGTTAGATTTTGCTGGGGAGTTGAAGTCTACTTCAAAAAGGCAGTAACAGCAGTTGGAAGATACTAATAAAAGCCTATAATTATAATAAATGGATTATATGATAGTCTAAACCATCGTTTAAAAAAGTATTATTTACAAAAATGCTTACGTAATTACTTGTTTTACTATCTTTAAGACTTAAAACTAAATTAGCCAATGTCTTTCAACGAAGATTCACGAGTTAAAATACCAGCCATCTTGCATTTGTTGAGGTTAGGTTATCAATATATTTCTTTAAAAAACCAAAACAGAATAGAGGAAAATAATATTTTCGAAGAATATCGTCCGGATATCACAATTCTTGTTAATGGAATTCCATTAGCTTTTGTGGAAGTAAAAAAGCCACACAATAAAGATGGAGTTATTGCTGAGCGAAAACGTATTAATGAACGATTTGCAAATAAACATTTCAGA
Source organism: Chryseobacterium sp. 2TAF14 (assembly GCF_052115105.1). NCBI lineage: Bacteria > Pseudomonadati > Bacteroidota > Flavobacteriia > Flavobacteriales > Weeksellaceae > Chryseobacterium > Chryseobacterium sp. 2TAF14. The sequence goes on along the minus strand of NZ_JBFRGA010000323.1, from coordinate 829 downwards.
CGTTTTGCAAACATCACTCAATTGATGGTCTTCTCAAATAATATGAATTATGAAGACGGAATTGTTGAGCCTATTTTCGGAGCTTATTACGCAACTTCTGCTTATTCTAATATTTCATTTAATTATTTTAGAGAAGATTTAGATTATCCTGTAAAAGGAAGGTTATTAGAACTAAGTGAAGACAAAGAGTTGGAGATTCTGAGAGATAATAATTTGATTGTCATTAAGCACAATCCCGATTTTATCACTAATAAGAATGAAAACAGTCCTATTAATAAAATTCTGACTTCTCTTTTCAGTAAGGAGCGATTAAAATTTATTTTACAGTTTGCTATTGCTTATGTTGAGGAAGAAGATAATGGTAAAACTGTTCATCAAAAACATATTATGCGTTATCCGCAAATTTTTGCAACTCAAGCTATTGCTGCAAAAATTGATTCAGGACAAAATAAAGGTATTATTTGGCATACACAAGGCTCAGGTAAAACTGCTTTAGCTTTTTATAATGTAAAACATTTAACTCATTATTTTTCGAAGAAGCATATTATCCCTAAGTTTTATTTTATTGTTGACCGTCTTGATCTTTTGATTCAAGCTTCAACAGAATTTTCCAATCGTGGTTTAAAAGTAAATCCGGTAAATTCTAAAGCTGATTTTGTTAACGATTTACAAACTGTTGGTGCAATCCATAACGATAGTGGTAAGCCTGAAATTACGGTTGTTAATATCCAAAAGTTTTCTGAGGATGTTACTGTCCTAAAAGATGTAAACTACGATATTAATGTTCAACGGATTTATTTTTTAGATGAAGCGCATCGCTCATATAATC
>NZ_JBFRGA010000322.1:0-1318 GCF_052115105.1 Chryseobacterium sp. 2TAF14 | reverse complement strand
GCTTAGAAACAGCCAATTGAGAAAAGAAGTTCGTCTTTCGGATATCATTAGTGAGATTATGAAAATTGACGGCATCAAAGAAATTCATGAAATTTCTATTGCCGGATGTGACAGCATGATTAAACAAAACAACGACTGGCTGATCTGCATCGAAAAAGGCAGAAAACCGGAACTGTGCGAGCTGAGTTCTTTCAGTTACAGCAAAGGTGCTCTTCCGTTAAATATCAATAAAGAGAAAGTAGAGAATTATCTGGAAAATCTTAAAAGAGAAGAAGAAGTTCTCAGAGATGATGCAAGACAAAATAAAGAGCTGGTTTTACCGCAGGGAACTTCTTATGACGTAGCCAATTACGCTACTATTTTAAATGAATTTCCGGATACTTACGGTGTAGGAACATCAGGAATCATAGGAAACCAGAATCCTGAAAGAGAAGCATTGGCAAAACAATTAAAAGGATATTTATTGTTTTTTGATCAGATTCTTGCAGGCTACTTTAAACATCTTGAAAAAGTAAAAGAAGTGTTAAGCGTAAATGGTGATCTAAAGAGAACGTATTTTACGCAGGCTCTTAAAAACATTAAAGGTTTTGATGAGTTGGTTTCAGGTTACTCAACCGATAATGATGACCAGCTTACAGATTCATTATATGAAGAGCTAGATAATAGCGTAGAACGCCGAAACGAAATTTTAGACCATTTGATTTCCCGTTTTGCAGAAACATTCAGCGATTATAGTTTCTTAATGAAATCGCTGTACGGAAATTCTACGGACGAGATTGTTTTAAGTAATAAACAAAGCTTCCTGAATGAATACAAATCTTTGAGTAAAGACCGTGGTTTAGGCTATAACTATACATTGATTGCAGATTCTGAGATTTGGAATACCAAAAATATTTCAGGTGCACAGAAAAGAATTGCACGTTTGCTGGGAATTAAAGATTATACTCAAAGAACCCTGTCTCAGTCGCCGGTTTCAATTATTGTTACAGAAGATACTAATGGCAAAAAAACGTATACCTGGAAGGTAAAAGATGCCGAAAGCAATATTGTTTTGTCATCTGTAAATTCTTACAAAATAGAATATGCCGCAACCAAAAATCTGAATGAAGCGATTTATCAGACCATTCAGATCGATCAGGAAGACCTTGAAAACGTATTAGATAAATTAGACGAGACAAAATTAGAAGAAACAATTGAGAAGTTAAAAAACTGCGAAAATAATTTCTGCTTAATCGGAAATATAAAAATCCGGGTTTCATTGGGCGGTAACTTTTATCTTGAAATTATCGATGATCCCGTTACGCAGACTGTCATTGCC
>NZ_JBFRGA010000321.1:0-1348 GCF_052115105.1 Chryseobacterium sp. 2TAF14 | reverse complement strand
GTATTAGTAGAAATCAATGCTAAAAATTTAAAACTCATCTAAATGAATCATTACTTATATAAACAATTTTATAGAAATAAGGCTTACATAATTTCACTTTTGATCTTACTTTTTGCAGGTCTGGCTTCTTTATATACTGGTAAAAAATTTGTTGACCGAAACGAGGAAATCATAGCTAAAAGCGCATCTTACCAAAAGAAAAGTCTCAATAAGAATATCGCATTGCACAGTGATGATATTGGGCTTCTACTCTATTACGTGAAGTTTAATTTGGTCAATGAAATGCCAAAACTTGCCGCTTTGAACATCGGAATGCGGGATTTGAATCCATCTATTCAAGGCGTAACCATTCGAAATCTGGAAGAGCAGAAAAACAATTCTGATTTTTTCAATCCAGCCAATGCAGCAGTAGGAAATTTTGACTTTAGTTTTGTAATCATCTTTCTTTTCCCATTAGTCATCATCGCATTCTGTTACAATTTGATTTCGGAAGACCAGGAAAAAGGCACCTGGAAATTGCTTTCGGTACAAAGCAGTAATCTTAGAAAATTGATTGATTCAAATTTATTGATACGCTTTTTTGCCATTACAATTTTGTATTTTCTACTGATTCTGATTGCTCAATTTTATATTCAAATGCCTTTAGATAAATCCTATTTCATTTTCATTCTGACAGGTTTGCTTTACATTATTTTTTGGTTTGTTCTGTGCAGATGGATTATCGGTTTTCAAAAATCATCATCTTGGAATGCCCTTGCATTGGTTATTTTCTGGATGGCAATGAATTTCATTATTCCAATGACAGGAAATATGATTATTCAAAAAATGTATCCTGCTAAAGAGGGTTTAAAGGCACTAATCGAACAGCGTGAAGGTTATCACAATAAATGGGACGAAGCCAAAACGCCAACGATACAGAAATTCCATAAGATTTATCCTCAGTTTAGTCAATACAATGTGGACGAAAACAGTGGTTATTCTTATACCTGGTATTACGCAATGCAACATCTTGGCGATGTAGAGTCGGCTAAATCTTCCAAAGAATACCACTTTAAAATGCAGAAACGAAATGATGCTGCTACCTATCTAGGATATTTTCTTCCTAATATTCATACACAATTATCACAAAGTTTAGTTGCAAAAACGGGTATGGAAAATCAGCTGAATTATGCCGAAGGTTTGAAAAAATTTCATGAAGACCAACGATTGTATTTCTATCCCTATATTTTTTCAAAACAGAATGGGAATTTTATTGACTGGACCAAACAGAAAGTTAAAACTTTTGAAGACTTAGGAAAAAACAATCATTTACAGATTCTAATTCCATACATAATCATCATCACTTTAC
>NZ_JBFRGA010000320.1:0-2082 GCF_052115105.1 Chryseobacterium sp. 2TAF14 | reverse complement strand
TTTTTGCCATTCTCAAATTTATGAAGCATTTTTTCTAATCCTTTTTGCAATAATTTCTGTTTACGATGGTCTATATATACAACCAGAATGATAATACAAATTAAAAAGCCAACGGCAATAATGAGATATTTTTTATGCTGCTACTGTTCTTTTAAAACTATAGATTGTTTAGATGAGTTYTGAGAAATGGCTTTAACGTTTTCACTTTGTATGCTATCTCTAATTTTAATAAATTCTTTAAAAAGATCTTCTTTTTCCTGACCTTTATCTATATTAGGCGTTGCTCAAGAATATTAGAAAGAGCATTCATATATTTATTTTTTCTGGCCGCAGATTCAGCCTTATCAAAATAAGATGTTGCGCTTTCCAGCCGGTTTTCTTTAGCATCAATAATTGCTTTACACAGATAATAAGTATCTATTCTTGGATTATCAGACGGCGATAGCTTCTCGTACATTTTTTCATATAAAAATATTTGTTTCTTTGCTGCAGCCAGATTTTCAGACATCAGGTAAGCAAAAGCCAGATGACTGCGATGGATAGAAAGCTGAATTTCGTCTTCTTCTACATATTCTTCTTTTTGAATTTCTTTGATCTGTCTGATCATTTCAATTCTTACCGGTATTTCCTCAGAATATTTTTTTTCATCTCTTAAAAACCCGGCTTGTGCACCTAAAGCCATAATTTTTAAAGAAGGATCGTTAAGCTTTTCAGCAACATTTTTCGTCCTTCAGCAATACGTTGGTATGATTTCGAAGTTTCGTTTTCGTTTCCGGAAATTCTTAACATTTTTTCTCCCAGGGCAATCTTTTCATCGGCACTTATAGTTTCCTGATAATAGAGTTGAGAAAAATCTTTGCGTAATGTAGAATCTGTAACGTTTTGAGCTTTATATAAACACATCATAAAGCACAAACTAATTATACTTAATTTCACCATTTTTTTCATTCAGTTTTAAGAATAGTTGCTTAAAGCATAAACAACTACGAATCAAATTTAGAGATAATTCCAGATATTATTTTTGTTGTGAGCTAAAAAATTTAGCAAATATTCTTATTTGAGATAATAATTTAACAAGATCTACATTTAAAAAATATTTTGTTAGATTTGTAATGAAAATCATCTAACATTTTGAAAACAACATTAACAGAAGAAAATTATCTGAAAGCTTTGTTTCATGTAGTTGACCATGAAGGAAAGGTTACGATTAACGAACTGAGCAAATTTCTCAACGTAAAAATGCCGAGTGTTAATAACATGATGAAGAAATTTGCCGACAAAAATTGGGTGATCTACGAAACCTACAAACCACTCAGAGTTACCGAAAAAGGCAGACGTGAAGCTGCTTTAGTCGTAAGAAAACACCGTCTTACCGAAATGTTTCTCGTAAAAAAGATGAATTTTGGCTGGGAAAATGTACACGAAATTGCCGAACAACTGGAACATGTACATTCGCAGGTTTTCTTTGATAAAATGGATGAGATTTTAGATTATCCGAAGTTTGATCCTCACGGAGAACCGATTCCCGACAAAGACGGAAATATTATTTCTCAGGATTTGCAAAAACTCAGCAATTGTAAAGTTGGCGAAACCGTTGTTTTCACTTCTGTCACTTTATCTGATGATGCTTTTCTGAATTATCTTACCGAAAGAAAACTTCTTTTAAATACCAAAATCAAGATTCTTAAGATTGAAGATTTCGACAGATCAATTACCATAGAAATTTCAGGAAAAACAGAAGTTCTCAGCAAGAAAGCGACCGAAAAGATTCTGGTGAAACATAATATTTAGAAGAAAGAAAATAGAATAAAGATAAAAGATTACAAACAACTATTTAATTTCAATAAAGCTTATCATTAATTATTTTAGCAAAAAATTCAAATAAAAAGCGGATCAAAAAATCCGCTTTAAAAATATTTATCTAAAAATTATTTCAAATATTTGGTAATTTCCTCATCAGTAGGTTTTACCTTGCTCACGAAGCTATCAATCAGTCTGCCGTTTTCATCAATTAAAAATTTGGTAAAGTTCCATTTCACTTCTGTGTCTTTCACGCCGTTTAATTGTTTTTCGGTAAGATAT
>NZ_JBFRGA010000319.1:0-1398 GCF_052115105.1 Chryseobacterium sp. 2TAF14 | reverse complement strand
GGCTCTTGCAACACGGTTTTGAACGTTTACCGCAGCAATATCTGCATCGATTCCCTGTTTAAAAAATACCTGAATCTGAGCTGAACCATCGTTTCCTGCTGTTGAAGTAATATAATCCATCCCTTCAACTCCATTGATCTGTTCTTCTAACGGAACCACAACGCTCTTCATTACCGTTTCTGCATTGGCTCCTGTATAATTGGCTCTCACACTCACCGTTGCCGGAGCAATATCGGGATATTGTGTAACCGGAAGTGCTGTAAGTCCCAAAATACCGAGAATAACGATCATGATGGAAATTACAGTAGATAAAACCGGTCTGTTAATAAAGTTTTTTATCATTAGAATTTCGGTTTTACTGATTGAACAAGGCTATCCATGCTGATTTTTTTAGGCTTAACAGCTGTTCCCGGTTTTATATTTCCGGTTCCTGCTGCAATAATTACTTCACCTTTTTTAACACCGGATTTTATTAAAGCTAAATTGTCGATTCTTTCGATTACATCTACCACAACATTTCTGGCAGTGTCTTTTTCAACTTTATATACGTAAACAATTCCCTGCTGCTCGTAAGTTGCGCTTTCCGGTACAACCAAAACGTTGTCGTAGTGTTTAGGGAATCTGATGGTTCCACTGTTTCCGTTGCTTAAAAGTTTTTGAGCATTTTTAAAAGCAACTCTAAACTGGATGGTTCCTGTTGTAGGATCCAAAGAACCTGTAATTGCTTCAATTCTCCCTTTTTCAGGATAGATACTTCCGTTTGCCAACTGAAGTTCCACCATCGGAAGATTTTTTATTTTTTCAGGAACACTTGCTCCCACAGATTTTTCCAGAAAATCGAAATAAGCTTTTTCATTCATTGAAAAATAAGCGAATATCTCTGAAGTATCTGAAATTGTAGTTAAAGCAACCTGATCGGTAGGTCCAACCAAACTTCCCACTTTTAACGGAAGTTTACCAATTACTCCAGAAATAGGAGCACGGATCACCGAGTAATCGATGTTTGCTTCTACTCCTTTATAATTAGCAACGGCTTGTCTTTTAGCTGCAATTGCCTGTTGTAAACCGGCTTGAGCCTGAGCTAAATTTGCCTGAGCTGTCTGTAGCTGAACATTACTGATAATGTTTTTCTGCACCAATGGTTTCAGTTTATTTACTTCTACATTAGCTGCATTTACCTGCGCTTGTGCTGCTGCAACATTAGATTCGGCAGCGCCGATTCCAGCTTTTGAGGCAGCCGCATTTTCTGTCAGAATATTGGTTTCAAGACGGAACAAAGGCTGTCCTTTGGTGACATACTGTCCTTCATCTACCAAAACCTGAGTAATATAACCCTGAATTTTTGCTCTTACATCATTATTTATTCTACCTTCAATACTTGCAGGGAAACTGTCGTAT
>NZ_JBFRGA010000318.1:0-1401 GCF_052115105.1 Chryseobacterium sp. 2TAF14 | reverse complement strand
ATCCTGCACCGGGAATGATGGTTTACGATACCACAGCGAAGCAGCTTGCCGTTTTCAACGGTACGGTGTGGAGCTTCTGGAAACCCTGATATTATATGATGAATTTATCATAGATTACTAATACTGTATTTTTAATTATTTATCATAAAACAGCCTCTAATAGAGGCTGTTTTTGCGAATGTGTTAAATTTTACATAAAAAAATATTTTTTTATGTAAAAAAAGTATAAATTTGCAAAGGTTTAATAATTATCAAAATGAATCTTCAGCAAAAAATATTCATTTATAAACCTAAAAAACACACAATTATAAAAATGATGAATAAAAAAAATACATTCTACAACAATAAAGATTTTAGAAAATAAAATTTTCTTTACATTTCTATTTTTATTCTAAAATAGATTCTTAATCATTATCGTATAATTCTTACTGGAATTTTTTTTATTGATCTTTTATAATAAAAGCATAGTTCATTACAGATACACTGTTATTTACTATTAATAGACTATAAAATGAAATAAATTTATTATAATTAAAAACACAAAAACTGATGAAAAAGAAAAAAATCCTGCAAAAAATGATAAACTTTGTATTATTTTTTGCCTTGTTTACATTCTTTAATCATTTATCGGCTCAGAATATGGGTCCAGCAGATGATTTTGACGGTGACGGCATTATTAATGCATTAGATATTGATGATGATAACGATGGTATTTCAGATACCAATGAAGGCCTTACTTCCAGCGCAAATGCAATCATTAATGGAAATTTTGGCACAAATGGCAGCTCGGGCGGAAACCTTAACAGTTGGACAACTAATGGAACCGGTACTTCCACGCTTACCAACTGGGGAGCTAATGCAGGAGCTGCAGTATCTTTTCTCGATGGTGCTGAAGGTTTGAATCTTTATCAGACCGGAGTAGTTTTCAAGACTGCTTCTACACCGTCTTATGCTACTTTTTCTGTGAAAGTTTTATCAATAAATGCTGCGGGAACAAGCCCTGTAAGCCAAGGATGGGGAAAAATGGATTTTTACCTGCAAACCACAAGTGGCTTGGTAAGGATTTTCAGAGTTACCAATCCGCTTACGGCGACTTTAGCAAGTCCTGTTTCAAATATAGAGCTAATTGATCCTTCAATGGTAATTAATCTTGCTATAAACGGAGATTATTCTTCTAGAAGCTTTGCAAATAATAGTAGTTATTATACCATTACCGTAAACATAAAGACCGCAAACCTTCCCAACAGCGGTACAGTGCTTGTTCAGCGTAAAAATGGCGCAGCAAGCGGACCAAACGGAGTTATAGGAGCTGATGATTTTTCGATAGATGATATTTCGTATACTTATCCGGTTATGGTGGATACTGATAATGTTATCCGGTTATGGTGGATACTGATAATG
>NZ_JBFRGA010000317.1:0-1418 GCF_052115105.1 Chryseobacterium sp. 2TAF14 | reverse complement strand
CGGTCATCATAACCCATAAATTTCACCTCAACTTCGTCACCTTCTTTGTAAGGAACTTTGTCAAGTCTTGCCCACTCGATTTCAGAGWTGTGAAGCAATCCTTCAGTACCTTTAGCGATCGCTACGAAAGCTCCGAAATCCATTACTTTCACTACTTTACCTTGGTAAACTTCGCCTACAACCGGTACGAAAGTAATTTCGTTGATCTTCGCAATCGCCTCATTGATCTTTTCTCTGCTGACACCGGAAATTTCGATTCTTCCGATTTCTCCAATTTCTTCAATGGCAATAACGGTATCGGTATCTTTCTGCATCTGCTGAATGATTTTTCCACCAGGTCCGATTACAGCACCGATGAAATCTTTAGGAATTTCCATCATTACCATCTTCGGAGCGTGAGGTTTCACATCTTCTCTTGGAGCAGCAATAGTTTCAGTGATTTTATTTAAAATATGAAGTCTTCCGTCTTTAGCCTGTAAAAGTGCTTTCTCCATAATATCCATAGAAAGACCCTGAATCTTAATATCCATCTGACAAGCAGTGATTCCGTCTGCAGTTCCTGTTACTTTAAAATCCATATCACCTAAGTGATCTTCATCTCCTAAGATATCAGAAAGTACAGTGTATTTCCCTGTTTTCACGTCAGTTACCAATCCCATTGCAATACCGGAAACTGGTTTTGTGATCTGAATACCTGCATCCATCAAAGCCAAAGTTCCTGCACAAACTGTCGCCATTGAAGACGAACCGTTTGATTCTAAAATATCAGAAACGATACGGATGGTGTAAGGATTTTCTTCCGGGATCATATTTGCCAAAGCTCTTTGAGCTAAGTTTCCGTGACCAACTTCTCTTCTTGAAGTTCCTCTTAAAGGTCTTGCTTCACCTGTTGAGAATGGCGGGAAGTTATAATGAAGGAAAAATCTTTCGTCATAATTTACCATTACGCTGTCTACCATATTTGCATCTTTCACAGAACCTAAAGTTACAGCTGTAAGAGACTGAGTTTCACCTCTTGTGAAGATGGCAGAACCGTGCGCTCCCGGTAAATAATCGATTTCRCTCCAAATCGGGCGGATCGTTTGAGGATCACGACCATCAAGACGGATTTTGTCATTCAAAATCATCTGACGCATCGCTTCTTTTTCCACATCGTGGTAATATACTTTTGCGAAAGGAGTTACTCTTTCCAGTTCTTCAGGATTATCAACATACTGAGCAAGGAATTCATCAAGAAGAGCTTTAAATTTCTCGTGTCTTTCTTCTTTTCCTGAAGGTGTTTTTGCTACTTCGTATACTTTATCATAAGTTTCTTTCCACACTTTTTCACGGATGGCTTCATCGTGATTTTCGTGGTTATATTCTCTTTTAGGGAATGATTTTCCAACTTTCGCTGCTAATCTTTCCTGAGCTTCTAC
>NZ_JBFRGA010000316.1:0-1436 GCF_052115105.1 Chryseobacterium sp. 2TAF14 | reverse complement strand
TCAATTAATATTTTAAGTTATCTTCCTACGTCTTACAAAAATTAAACCTTAATGCATTATTTTTTTAATATTATTTCTAAAAAAGCAATATGGTTTTGTAAAATTTAAAAATTAATTAATCTTATTCATAATCAAAATAAATGGCACATTTATTCCTTACATTAGTATTTATCTAAAACTTTTTCCAATCTAAAATTATATGGAACAGCATTCTGWAAACCGATACCAACCCAAAAAATACGTTCAGCTCGTCACTCCGGATTGGGTAAAAAATGCTACTCTTTACGAACTTAATATCCGACAGTTTTCAAATGAAGGTTCTTTCAGAGAGATAGAAAAACAACTTCCTCGTTTAAAAAAAATGGGTGTGGATATTATTTGGCTGATGCCGATACATCCTATTGGTGAAATGCACCGTAAAGGAAATTTGGGAAGCTATTATTCTGTGAAAGATTATTTTGGAATCAATCAGGAATTCGGTACAGAAGAAGATTTCAGGAACCTTGTTAATGCCATTCACAAAGCAGGAATGTATGTCATTCTCGACTGGGTTGCCAATCATACAAGCTGGGACAATAAAATGGTTGAAGATCATCCTGAATGGTACATGAAATCCAGAAAAGGGACTTTCCAGTCGACACGATGGAGAGATTATGACGATATTATCGAATTGGATTACAAAAATTCTGAACTCAGGAAATACATGACGGAAGCGCTTAAATTTTGGGTAAAAGAATATGATATTGACGGTTATCGTTGTGATATTGCGAGTTTTGTGCCCATCGATTTTTGGGAAAATGCCAGAATTGAGCTCGAAGAAATAAAACCTATTTTTATGTTGGCTGAAGCTGAAGATAAAGATCTTCATCGTAAAGCTTTTGATGCGACTTATAATTGGAATTTATGGAATATCCTACACCAGATTGCTAAGCAGAATATCAGTGTAAAATTTCTCACTGAAGCATATTTAGCAGAGCATGTTTCTTTTTTCCCTAAAGAAGCGATCCGGATGAATTTTGTTGACAATCATGATAAAAATTCGTGGGAAGGCAATCAATACAGTAATTTCGGCGATGCTTTAAAAGCAGTTATTGTTTTTACGGTAATGATGGACGGAATGTCTTTGGTTTACAGCGGTCAGGAAGCAGGACTCGATCGTTCTCTGGAGTTTTTCGAAAAAGATCCTATCGATTGGAAATCTCATGAAAATGAAACTTTATACACCCTTCTTTTTGATTTAAAACATAAAAACCAAGCACTTTGGAACGGCGTTTATGGAGGTGAAATGGTAAGAATTATGAATGACCGGATGGATCAGGTGATTTCTTTTGTAAGAGAAAAAAACAAAGACCGGGTTTTAACCGTTATTAATTTAAGTAAAGAACCGGTGATCGTACAATGCGATACATCTTTTGATCAGGGGATTTATACCAATC
>NZ_JBFRGA010000315.1:0-1454 GCF_052115105.1 Chryseobacterium sp. 2TAF14 | reverse complement strand
GTTAGTTAGTTAGTTAGTTAGTTAGTTAGTTAGTTAGTTAGTTAGTTAGTTAGTTAATGTTAATTGTTAATTGTTAATTTTTAAATGATTAGCTTATAATTACTTAGGCTTTGTGGGTGAAAAATTGTACATTATTGATAATCTGTCATAAAAAAAGTGCCTGATTTTTAATCATGCACTTTTGTTTTTATTCCTGTGGTGGAGTTTCATTGTGTCGGGTTCCAAGGTCGGAGATTTTACGGGAAATCTTAAAGTTGCCGTAAAATGAAGGGTTGAGAATACCGTACTTTTTCATCAGCCTGTCGAGCTTCTGTATGCATAGTCTCAACTTTTCAAATTCTGCTTTGAGATCTTGTGTGGCATTTTGTGAAGCATCAATATTTATCCCTGCATCATAGGCTTTGGCATCAAAATTATTAATGGCAGTAAACCATTGGTCTGCTTCGGAAGCAGTTACATAATCGGGATCAAGATTTGCCCTATTATCATTAACCACATTGTACAGCCTGTTACAATAGATCTTTGCTTCTACTCCGGACATTTTGTTGATTTTAGTTTTGCTTGTGGTAAGCTGCTTGCTCAGCGGGCTGTCTTTGCCATCAAAATAATCTGCCGCAGTATTGGCATATGCCACTGTAAGATTGGTCATTAATATTCTCGCGTCTGATTTGAGGCCTGTATCTGCCGTTGTATCGGTAGTCTGAACTGAGGCTAAATGCTCAAGATGATCTACAATAGTGTTGAAATCTGCAATTCTTACGGTAAGAGGATTGTTGCCGGCATATTTTGCCTGTTCGGCAGAAAAGAATTGTCTTAGGGTCTTGGCCATGGTGAGCCTGTTCGATTGATTTGTCGTCATTGTGTTTTTATTTTAAGAATAGTGACAAATTTAGAAAAAATTTTCACATAATCAATATTTTTTAATAATTATGATTAAAAAATTAAACATTTCGATCTTTTCATACTAGATATTCACCTATCAAACGAATATTTTAAACCACCGTTTTTTTAAAGCTTGAAAAATATTTTTATATTCCGCTTTAGATTTTAACGGAAAAATATAAAGCATTGGCTTTCTTGTCTTGGTAAACTGGTAATTTTCAAACACACAAGAATAGCAGTGTTCACGCTTGGCGTGGGCTTGTCTATTTGTGTGTTAGGTATACCAGTACCTCCAAGACAGTAGGCGTAGCTCCACGCCTTTTTTTGTAAGGATGCAGATAATACGACTGGTTCTGTCGTATTAAGTACTGATCTTTGTTTTTGAGATATATAGTTAGTTGGTTGTTGGTTGTTAATTGTTGGTTGTTGGTTGTTTGGTTAGCGCTAATGCGCAAGAAGAAAATCAAAGATTTTCTTTTATAATGTTGATGATGAATTTTATCGAAGATAAAATCTTTGCGTCTTAAAGCATACTATAGTTAAACAATTTTGCGCCTTTGCGAAAAACCAAT
>NZ_JBFRGA010000314.1:0-1454 GCF_052115105.1 Chryseobacterium sp. 2TAF14 | reverse complement strand
AAACCGTGTTGCAAGAGCCAGCCCGTTGCTTCCGAGTGAGGTAACGCGTTCAGGAGTTGTTACTCAGAAACAGCAGACAAGTGCATTGATGTATTTATCTTTTTATTCTGAAAACAAAAATATCGATGACGTTTATCTTCAAAACTTTTTGAATATCAACGTTATTCCAAACCTTCAAAGGATTAATGGAGTAGGTGAAGCCAATGTTTTTGGTGGAAAAAATTACTCAATGAGAATCTGGCTTGACCCTGCAAAGCTTGCAGCTTACGGAATTACTCCAGCCGAAGTTACCAATGCAATCAATGATCAGAGTAGAGAAGCTGCTGCTGGATCTTTAGGACAAAACAGCGGAAGTTCTTTTGAATATATCATTAAATATGTTGGTAAATTCAGTGATAAAGAACAGTATGATGACATTATCATTAAATCTCTTCCGGATGGGCAGAATTTGATGCTGAAAGATGTTGCAAAAGTAGAATTGGGAGGTTTATCTTACAGTGGTGTTGGTGAAAACGGAGATTATCCGTCCATCAGTATGGGTGTATTCCAAACGCCGGGATCGAATGCTCAGGAAATTATTGAAAACATCAAAAAACAGCTTAAAGAAAACGAAAGTACTTATCCTGAAGGTGTAAAATACACATTTAACTTTGATACCAACGAATTCCTTGATGCATCTATCGAAAAAGTAATTCACACTTTGATTGAAGCTTTCATCCTTGTATTCATTGTAGTATATATTTTCTTACAGGATTTCAGATCAACATTAATCCCGGCAATTGCGGTTCCGGTATCAATTGTGGGAACATTTTTCTTCCTTAATCTTTTCGGATATTCGTTAAACCTATTAACGCTTTTCGCTTTGGTTTTAGCAATTGGTATTGTGGTAGATGATGCGATCGTCGTCGTCGAGGCAGTGCACGCCAAGATGGAGCACGGAATTTCCAATGCTAAAAAAGCAACGGTAGAAGCAATGGACGAAATTACAGGTGCGATTATTTCGATTACCTTGGTAATGGCGGCTGTATTTATTCCGGTTACATTTATTACAGGTCCTACCGGAGTATTTTATCAGCAGTTTGGGATTACCTTAATTATTGCGATCATTATTTCGGCGATTAATGCATTAACTTTAAGTCCGGTTTTATGTTCATTATTCTTAAAACCTCACGAAGAGCATCACGAAGATTATAAGAATAAAAATTTCATTCAGAAATTCTTTTATAAATTCAATATCGGTTTCAAAACAGCAACTGATCGTTACGGAAGAGGATTTAATTTCCTTATTAAACATAAATGGGTAACATTAGTAATTCTTGTTGTTACCGGAGGAATTATCTATTGGGCAAACGGAAGCATGAAAAAAGGTTTCGTACCTACAGAAGATAGAGGAATTATTTTTACAGACGTGCAGCTTCCTCCGGGAGCATCGATGGAAAGAACCTACAACGTTC
>NZ_JBFRGA010000313.1:0-2589 GCF_052115105.1 Chryseobacterium sp. 2TAF14 | reverse complement strand
CAACAATACAAATAACGGCTACTAACCACAATAAGCTTTTCATAATAATATTTTTTTAAGGTTTATATGTAATTATTAGCATATTATGTGCCTTTTTAATAAGAAATAAATTTTTTTTAATATTCGTAATGTTTTTTTGTGGAAAATTATGAAGCTTAAGAAAGATTTTTTTGAGGATCTCCAAAGAAAAAAGGTCTGAGAATATCTTCAAAATTGTAAAGTCCTTTAGAATAGTTTTTAATATGTTTTGCAACAAAGAGTGCACCGCTTCCAAAAGCTTCCCTCGAAATTGATTCGTGTACCAAACGTACTGTCTGATAAGGGAATCCGAAGATTACTTCATGTTTTCCTACAATACCTCCTGCGCGAACAGAGTTGATGTTGTTTTTTTCTATGTCCAGGGTTTCTGCGATCTTAATTGCAGTTCCGGAAACTCCGCTTTTGGCTTTGAAATGTTCTTCTACCACTTCAATATCTACATCCGGCGCAATATTTTTAAGAAGACCGGCTGCAAACAAAAGATAATTTACTCCCAAAGTAATATTGGGCGACCAAAAGACAGTAGTGGTTTTAGAAAGTTCCTTAAGAACCTTTATTTCATCGTCACCGTAATGTGAAATTGCAGAAATTATTTTTATTTTATGTTCAGCCGCAGCTTTGCCGTATCTGTGAATGCTATCTGTAGAAGAAAAATCAATAATTGCATCGACAGGATATTGTGTGAAATGTTCATCAATATTAATGCTTTGTTCAGAAAAAATCTGTGCTTTGTCTTGGGATTCTGTTTCCAGCAATTCTTTTACGGATATAGTTTCCATATTTTTACTCCTCCTTAAAACCCATTCAAGGCTAAATTCAGGGTTTTGCAATATCACATTTGCGACAGCTTTTCCTGCTTTTCCAAATCCTATTAAACCTATTCTCATAATTTAAAATTTGTAGTGTTGGTAATTTCAACTTGTAAGTTATGAAAATATTTTTTTAAGATTATATTATTAAAGCTTAATAACAGCTATTCGCAAACATTTTAAAACGTATGCACAGACTTTAAATAAAATAATGTAAAAAAATTTGGGGAGTATATAAAAAATTAAACCCTCCGTGAAGGAGGGTTTAATAAAAACACAAATGATGAAAAAAAAATTTTCATTTCAAATATACTTAAAAAAGTAATACACAAAAGAATTATTTTTAAAAAAAATCAAAATAATATAAGGTATTTGATTTCTAATTTTTAAAATTAATTTAATAATAAAAAAGTTTGATTTCAATAATAAAAGGAACCGGGAATTCCGATGCAGGTGAAAGGAAAATTTCATGACACAGAAAGTATTCAAAAATTTGAAAATGCTCAGGAAGCTGAGACAAAATATAATATACTTAAAGAGCGTTTTTTTGAAATAAATAAATGGGGAACTTATTCCAAAGAAAAAATTGCAGAATTCACTCTTTGTGACTCTTCAGGAAACAGAATAGAAAGAGCGCCTATCATAGGCGATTATATCAAAATACTATTGTCTGCGATCAAAAATCCAAAACTGAATGATTATCAGTGGGTACGAATAGATATGATTGATAAAGCAAATCCTAATCGTATAATGATGCAATGCAGGCCTTCAAAGCTACCCGGAAATGAATTTTCTGGAAAAACTGTGCATTTTCATTCAGCAGGTTCTACTTCTACATTTGTGATTTCAAAAGAGAACAATTATATTAAAATGGCAATTTACGGAAGAAACGAAAAGCCGAATCAAAATACAGATATAATTAACAGCCTGAAAAATGTGTTCATTGCTCTTGGTAGAAGGTTTGGCTTATCAAAAATTAAATGGAAACAGTTCACAGACGGAATCCTAAACTTAGAATAAAATACCACATTTATTCATTTTATCATTGTATTTTACTACATAAGCATACAATTTGCTTATTGTATTTAAAGAAAGAGAATTCAGCACGTTATTTTATGCTGAATTTTTATTTTAAAATTCATAAACTGTTTTTATAGTAAACTTGATAAACCGATAATTAAAAAAATGAATGTTGAAATTTTAGGGCTAATTGCTGGATCTTTAACGGCAATTGCATCGATGCCGCAGCTGATTAAGGTTATTAAAACGAAAAATGTGGAAGATATTTCCTGGTTAATGCTCGTTATTTTAATTTCCGGGCTTTCATTGTGGGTTTGGTACGGTTTTGAGCAGAAAGAATTGCCAATTATTCTCTCAAATTCTTTTGCGGTACTGGTAAACCTTATCTTACTAATTTGCTATTTTATTTTCAGAGATAAAAATAACTGACAAAGCAGTAGAAATAATTTCAGACTTAAATTTTTATAATATTCCCTGAATCATACCATCTGATCAGGGAATTTTTTTATCAATTTTCAAATTTAATTGTTGATTAATATTTAACCATAATTAATTATAATTGAAAATACTTCTATGAGTGAGATCATAAAAAATCATAATCATTATTACTAAATTTGATCGTATAGATAATATCAATCCAATTTTGTCATATCTATGTTTTTAACTCAAGTTTTAAGGCTGTCAGTTTTTTGACAGTCTTTTTTAATTATCGCTTTAGAAC
>NZ_JBFRGA010000312.1:0-1505 GCF_052115105.1 Chryseobacterium sp. 2TAF14 | reverse complement strand
GTGTTAAGCTGTCGAGCTTTTGTTTAGATTGAGGATTTAACTTATAAGAATTGTGCTCAAAATAAACGGAAGTCATCATTTGCGCATTGAATTCCGCAGAGATTAAAAGAAACAGAATAAAGTATTTCATCGGGCTTTGAGCTTTTCTTTAAAAACGGAAAAACAAATATTTATTGTTATTTGGAAACAAAAAATCCTGAAAATATTTTCAGGATTTATATATATCATTTAGATTGATGATTAAAATTAAACCAGTTTCATCAAAACATTCTCGTCAATTTTCTCCACTTTTACCAAACCTCCTTTCGTTAAAGTTTTAGAAGCTTTGTCCCATTTTTTACCAGATAACTGGCTTCTTTGCTTTACTTCAGCTAATGCAAATGGCTCTTCCTGAGAATTTAAAATTTCAAGAATTACTTTTTCATCTTCACCCAATTCTACTTGCGGAACTGTTTTTTCAGGCTTCATTTGAGGGAAGAACAATACTTCCTGAATTGACGGATTGTTGGTTAAAAACATGATCAATCGATCCATTCCAATTCCCATTCCTGAAGTTGGCGGCATTCCGTATTCCAAAGCTCTCAGGAAATCTTCGTCGATAAACTGTCCTGCTTCATCATCCCCTTTTTCTGCTAATCTTAATTGATCTTCAAAACGCTCTCTTTGGTCAATCGGGTCATTTAATTCTGAATAGGCATTAGCAATTTCTTTACCGCAAACCATTAATTCAAAACGCTCAGTAAGACCTTCCTGACTTCTGTGTTTTTTAGTTAAAGGCGACATTTCCACAGGATAATCGGTAATGAAAGTAGGTTGAATGAAGTTTCCTTCACATTTTTCACCAAAAATCTCATCGATTAATTTTCCTTTCCCCATTGTTTCATCAACTTCGATACCGATCGATTTTGCAAAATCAAATAATTCCTGCTCAGTCTTTCCTGTAATATCAAAACCTGTATATTTCTGGATTGCTTCTGTCATAGAAACTCTTGCGTAAGGAGCTTTGAAATCAATTTCCTGGTCCCCAAATTTTGCTTTTGTCGTTCCATTTACAGCGATGGCACAATGTTCAATCATTTTTTCGGTGAAATCCATCATCCAGTAGTAATCTTTGTACGCTACATAGATTTCCATTACCGTAAATTCAGGATTGTGCGTTCTGTCCATCCCTTCATTTCTGAAGTTTTTAGAAAATTCATACACTCCRTCAAAACCACCAACGATCAATCTTTTCAGATATAATTCGTTTGCAATTCTCATATATAAAGGAATATCCAAAGCATTATGATGAGTAATAAAAGGTCTTGCTGCAGCTCCACCAGGAATAGCCTGCAAAACAGGAGTTTCTACTTCAATATAACCGGCATCATTAAAAAACTGACGCATTGCGGTGTACATTTTTGTTCTCTTCACGAAAGTTTCCTTTACAGAAGGATTTACAATTAAATCTACATAACGCTGTCTGTATCTTAGTTCAGGATCTGTAAAACCGTCGTGCACTACTC
>NZ_JBFRGA010000311.1:0-1524 GCF_052115105.1 Chryseobacterium sp. 2TAF14 | reverse complement strand
GATTTATGAATATCATATACTGGTTTGAAAATTTCCGGAACCGAATCACGCGTTAAACTTTCTTGAGTTACATCAATTCTATCAAATAGAGTAAGTATTTTAGGCTCAAATTCACCTATTATAAATGGAACTTCACTAGAGCTATATGAGCTATCAAAAAGAATTCTTAACGCATAATTATTGTTTAATGAATCTCTATATTGTATAAAAAGGTCAAATATATTTATATCTAATGGTGATTCAAGTGGGATCTTTATGCTATAGTTATTAGGAAAACTAGTATAAACTCCTCTTTCGGCTATCGACCAAATTTCATTATCCCATAAATTTGAATTCATATACTTTTTTGATGTATTTTTTATATAATCTTGAATAAAATCTTTCTTAGCGATATCTTCTTCAAAATATGTGATATAATACCAAATATCAATATCAAAAGCTATTTTTCCGCTTTCATTTTTAATTAATAAATAATTGATGCTATCATGTCGTTCGGTTTCATATTGAAGTATAGGTAAATTAGCAATTCTTATTTGTTCATTTTGAAACTTATTTGAAGCTTCTTGAGCATTTGCTGATCTTTTAAGTTCATCACGAGTTAATATCAATTCGTCTCGTTGAAGTTTTAATTCTTTTCTCTGTAAAAGAATAGTATAAATTATACCTCCAAATGCAAATCCTGAAAACAATGAATTTAATGCTCCAAAACTATCCCCAAAAGTTCCCCGAGAAGTCCAATTAGGAAAAATAATTATAACCAAAGTCAAAGAAATTACCCATAAAACAAAGATTATTATAAAAAGCCAAATTAAGGGATTTAATTTTTCTTCATTGTTTTTTTTGTTTTCCATTATTATTTTTTTAACTACTCCAAATTTAATTAAAATTTCACATAACAAAATTTTCAAAACCGTAAATTTGTGGCACTAAAAAGTTATTCAATGTTTAGGAAAATTTCAATTGCAACAGCTGCATTGCTGTCTGTAATTACAATCAATGCTCAGAAAAATAAAAACAATCAGGTCGACAGACCCAAACTTGTTGTAGGTTTGGTGGTCGACCAGATGAGATGGGATTATCTTTACCGATATTACAGCAAATATGGGAATGACGGCTTCAAAAGACTTTTAAATAAAGGATATTCTTTAAATAATGTACATATTCCTTACGTTCCTACAGTAACAGCTTTAGGACATACTTGTATTTATACAGGTTCGGTTCCTGCGATTCACGGGATTGCCGGAAATGACTGGACCGATAAAGAAACCGGCAAAAATGTCTATTGTACAACCGATGAAAATGTAAAGCCTGTCGGTACAGCCAATGTAAGAGTAGGAAGCCATTCTCCTAAAAATCTTTGGTCTACAACCGTTACAGACGAGCTAAGATTAGCAACCAATTTTCAGGGAAAAGTGGTGGGCGTTTCTTTAAAAGACAGAGCTTCTATTCTTCCTGCAGGTCATACGCCAAACGGAGCATATTGGTTTGATGATTCTACCGGAGATTTCATTACGAGTACTTGGT
>NZ_JBFRGA010000310.1:0-2326 GCF_052115105.1 Chryseobacterium sp. 2TAF14 | reverse complement strand
GTCATTGGCAATACTGAATGTCGTCAATGTTCCTCTCGTCATCAGCAATTGTTTACCAATTTCTACAACTTCAATTAATTTTGTAGGATCGTTATCCAGATCAACCATATTTCCGGCTTCTTTTGCAGCCTGAGTTCCGCTGTTCATGGCAACACCCACATTGGCTTGAGCTAAAGCAGGTGCATCATTTGTACCGTCTCCCATCATTGCAACCAAGCGACCATCGGTTTGTTCTTTTTTGATGTAATTCATTTTATCTTCCGGTTTTGCTTCTGCGATAAAATCATCAACACCTGCTTTTTCAGCAATAAATTTTGCCGTAAGCGGATTATCTCCGGTAACCATGACGGTTTTAATCCCCATTTTTCTAAGTCTGTCAAAACGCTCGCTGATTCCGGGTTTGATAATATCCTGAAGCTCAATTACACCCAAAACTTTTTCGTTTTCTGAAACCACCAAAGGAGTTCCGCCGTTTTGAGAAATTTCTTTTACTTTTAAATCAATTTCCCGCGGAAAGGTATTTCCTGCTGCTTCAGATATTTTTCTGATGGCATCCGTAGCTCCTTTTCTGATTCTGATTTCCTCGTAATCGATTCCTGAACTTCTGGTTTCAGCGGTAAACTTGATAAATTTTGGAGACTTAATTTCATAACTTAAAGGATTAATTCCAGCCAGTTCAATAATCGATTTTCCTTCAGGAGTTTCGTCTGCCATTGAACTTAAAACCGCAGCTTTTATCAATTGCTTTTCGTCAACCTGATTCGCAGGATAAAAACTTGTTGCTTTACGGTTTTAATAATCCGCCAATAGTTGTTGGAATAAGACATACAAACAAAGAAATAAACGATGCGATTGTAATTGTGACATTAGAATAATCTGCAAATGGTTTTAATGTAACACAGACAATGATAAAAACCAACGTAAAACCAGCCAGTAAAATCGTCAACGCAATCTCGTTTGGAGTTTTCTGTCTTGAAGCTCCTTCTACCAAAGCAATCATTTTATCTAAAAAACTTTCGCCCGGTTGCGTGGTAACCTGTACAACAATTTTGTCGGACAAAACTTTTGTACCTCCAGTTACAGAACTTTTATCGCCACCTGCTTCACGAATTACGGGAGCAGATTCTCCGGTAATTGCACTTTCATCGATTGTGGCAAGACCTTCAATGATCTCTCCGTCTGAAGGGATAATATCTCCGGCTTCACAAACAAAAACATCTCCTTTCTGTAATTTAGACGAAGAAATTGTTTGTCCGTTCTGGATTTTTGCAGGCGTTTCCTCTCTTGTTTTTCTAAGACTGTCTGCCTGAGCTTTCCCTCTTACTTCTGCAATAGCTTCTGCAAAATTTCCAAATAATACAGTGAGCAGAAGAATGATGAAAACCGTAAAGTTGTAGGCAAAACTTCCCTGAGATTTTTCACCGGTTAAAGTCCATAAGCTTACGAAAAGCATCACTAATGTACCAAGCCATACGAGAAACATGACCGGATTTTTAAACATCAGTTTAGGATTCAGTTTCACAAAAGACTGCTTCAAAGCTTCCTGAACCAATTCTTTTTGAAACAAAGATTTATTTTGAATCATTTTTTTAATTCTTTATTTTAAATTTTATTTAATATGGAGATTTACATTATTTTTCATTTGTCATATTGAATCGCCTCATCTTTATCTGTGTTTTCATCCAAATCACAGCGATTTCATTGAAAAATATTCTGCAATCGGTCCTAAAGCCAGTGCCGGAAAGAAAGCAAGCGCTGCAATAATGGCAATCACGGCAAAAGTCATTAAACCAAATGTTGAAGTATCTGTTTTTAAAGTTCCTTCACCTTCCGGAATATATTTTTTCTGAGCTAATAATCCTGCAATCGCTACCGGACCAATAATCGGCAAGAAACGACCAAGCAAAAGCACAATTCCTGTAGAAATATTCCAGAAAAGATTATTGTCGCCTAAACCTTCAAAACCACTTCCGTTATTGGCAGCAGAAGATGTATATTCATATAAAACTTCGCTGAAACCATGGAATCCCGGATTGTTTAAAGTAGAAGTTCCGACTTCCGGAAAATAAGTGGCAATTGCAGTTCCGACAAGAATTAAAAACGGGTGAAATAATGCTACGATCATGGCAATTTTCATTTCGCGGGCTTCAATTTTTTTACCCATAAATTCCGGAGTACGACCGACCATTAATCCGCTGATGAAAACGGCAAGAATAATGTAGATGAAAATATTTAAAATTCCTGCACCGTCACCGCCGTAGAAAGCATTCACCATCATTGCAAGCATTTGGGTCATCCCAGAAAGCGGCATTGCACTGTCATGCAT
>NZ_JBFRGA010000309.1:0-1553 GCF_052115105.1 Chryseobacterium sp. 2TAF14 | reverse complement strand
AGATTATACTGATTTAGGTAATTATGAAGAAGTAATATATAAAAAACAAAAAAAGAATAAAATTGAATTCAGCTTTAGTAGTCATGTTAACTATAATAAATATTTTCTCGATACAATTTCTATTTACGAAAAAATTCATCAAGAAATGAATGAGCTGAAAGGAGAAGATAGCGTAAGCATTGATTCTACTTTTTTAAAAAATATTCACTCCCCCACCAAAATTACATTTACATTAAGTTCTAATTTACATGATCATAGTTCAATTAAAACTATAATTGAAAACGAAAGTATTGGATATATTAAGATACATATATTAAAAGACAAAGCTAAAATAGATTTCAGAGAATTACTATGTAATATTGAATTTAAAATAGGTGATAAAGAAGGTATTATAGAAAGATGTGCTTCTTTTAAGCAAGGGTTTTTTACATTGCTTGGTATTGAGCTAAAAAAGCAATGTGAGGGATTGTATGGAAATGATTTTCCAGAAATTTATTATCCAATTGCTTATTTTCTTTTATTTCAAAATTATATAAGTGAACAAATTGAGAAGATAACCTTTGTTAATCCTATCACTACAACGCCACAAAGGTTTTATTTTCAAGAAGATAAAAAAGCTGCTTACAAGTCAATTGATATTGAAAAATTTGTCAATATTTTAGGAGACAGTACATTAAGTGAAAAAGATTATAAAGAAAGAATTAATCATCTTAATAAAATAATTAAAAACTTTGGTATTGCTGAAGAAATTCAATTAATTAAAGATAAATCATTACCGGTTAATGCTTTAAATGTTAAAACAAAAGGGTTTTGGTCAAATATTACAGATGTTGGATATGGAGTTTCTTTACAATTACCTATTTTATTTCAAGCAATTCTTTCTGAGAAATATACTAAGAAAGGTAATACAATTCTAATTGAACAACCAGAAGTACATTTACATCCAAACTTGCAAGCTAAATTTATTGATACTCTTTTAAGTATAGGTGACAAAAATAATTACTTTATTGAAACTCATAGTGAACATATCATCAGAAAACTTCAAGTTATTGTAAAATCTAAGAAATATAAAATTAAACCTGAAGATATAACAATCCACTATTTTGTTAGAGATAAGGAAAAATTCAAAATATCAAGTCATAATATTTTATCAAATGGTTTATTAGAAAATTTTTTTCCTGAAGGATTTTATGATACGTCATACAATTTAGTTAAAGAATTATTATGATTATTTTATTAGATGATACTGTATTTTCTGAATTGGAAAATAATAACAATGGACTATATAGAAATATTCTCAATATTTTATATAATGATGAATTAAAAATTATTTTAAATAAAGATCTTCTTGATCTTTATTCAACAAAAATTAATAATGATACTTTTTTTCAATCATTCATTACTGAATTGATTGATCAAAAAAGAAATGTTGAACCTATGACTCATAAAAAAGCAAATTATTCAAAAGATGAGTTGTTTACAAAATTATATGAAAACTATAATAATCCTTTTATAATACCAATTTGTGTAGATAGGAGCACTGAATATACAGA
>NZ_JBFRGA010000308.1:0-1612 GCF_052115105.1 Chryseobacterium sp. 2TAF14 | reverse complement strand
GTCTTGTATTGACTGGCAGACTTTCCAGATTAGTGCAAAACATACAGATTTTGGCCTTTTCTGAAAGTTCTTTGATTTTTTTTACCGCATCTGCGTGACTTAAATTTTCTGTTGACATAATATTATATTTTTATGATTGTGGTGTGTATTATTTCTATGATTATTGGCTCTTCAAAAACCTAACCAAAATATAAATTTGCTAAAAAAAATATTATATGCATGTAAAAAAAATTAAATAAAAGCATTATTAAATTAAACATTCTTCTTTTAAGAAACATTTATGATCTTAATCACGATCTTTATAAATAATTAATGGTACATTTGTTAATTAAATGTCTGTAAACTAAATTACTGATATTTAAATAACACCAACCATAAAAATAAATATTATGAAAAAATCAGTGCTAATTTTAGCTTTGGGAATTATTGTTCTTAGCTGCTCGAAAAAAGAAACGGAGACCCAAAACAACACTTCAGATTCTTTGACTGCAGATACAATGACTTCGGGAACTGTTCCTGTTTCACCAGATACAATGACCACCACTACTATTCCTGACAGTGCAGCAATGCCTAAAGACTCGATATCTACAGCAACTAAATAATTATATACAGATAAAAACTTTTAGTTTAAAMTCTATTTAATCGTGTTAACTGATTGTACTGGTTTAAATTAGTTACAATTTAAACCTTAAAATTTACATTTTTTTTAAAAAAAGTGTGAATGATTCTACTATTTAAATATAAATACTAAAATTCAGTAAAATATTAATGTTTTAGCATTATTTATTCGACGGTTCTGCCGTTATTCTAAACATTGTTACCGCCTAATATTTACTCATATCTTTTGTGAAGATTACAATCACAGTTAGTAATAAATATTAAAACCATGGTAATCAATCAGAAAATCCTTGAAAATGCAGGTGCTGTTACCAAAACGTATAGTCCATCTGAAAATATTTTCAAAGAAGGAGAATCACCCAATTATTATTTTCAGATCATTTCCGGAAATGTAAAAATGAATAATTACGACGAATCCGGGAAAGAAAGCATTCAGCATCTTTTAGAAAAAGGTGACTGCATTGGCGAGTCTTTACTTTTTATGAACCGGTCTTACCCAATGAATGCAATTGCATTAACGGCGTGTGAAGTTTTAAGCCTTACAAAACAAAAATTTTTAAGCTTATTAGAAGAAAACCCAAAAATTTGTTTTGAGATGAACAGATCTCTTTCAGAAAAGCTTTATTTCAAACAAATTATGGCACAGAATATGTCTACACAAAATCCGACAGTGAAACTGAAAACTCTTATGGATTATCTGAAGAGTTTTGAATGTACAGAAAAAAGATTTATGTTTCAGATTCCATTAACGAGACAGCAAATGGCAAGTCTTACCGGGCTGTGTGTAGAAACTGTAATCAGAGCATTAAAAAGAATGGAAAAAGAAGGCAAGCTGCTCATCGAAAATGGGAAAATTTTTTATTAAAACAACCTTATTTCTGATAAGAAACTCAACAAAATCTTTTATAACGTAAAAGTTTCACTTCAACTTATTTTAAGAAGCAAAAATAACGGCACATCAGCTCATAAGCGAATGCCTTATAAAATCTGATGA
>NZ_JBFRGA010000307.1:0-1630 GCF_052115105.1 Chryseobacterium sp. 2TAF14 | reverse complement strand
GAGCTACACCATCAGTATTATTAGAATCCGGCGAATCCGGTTTCCTGTTAACCAGCAGTACATTATACTGATCGGTAAGTGCATTCAGCTGGTTGATCACAGTAGCATAAGGTGAAGGCGGTGTTTCCACCAATAAGTGGAGCGCATCTATTCTGTCTCGCAGTGCATAGTACGTGACATTCACCTCCTCTCTCTTGAGCTTGATGGTTTCGGGGTTTGCATCGCCGTATTCCTGTGTTCTTGAAAGATATTTGGTATTAAACTCTTCGTTGGCAGTTTTCAGTTCATTGACCCATGCTGTCAGGTTAAAAGCTGTAATAGCGCTTATAAGCTCGGGCTTGTTTTCCCAGTCGCGGATGAGGTTATTGAGGGTAGCGGTTTCTGCCTGGTAATTCTGGCGGGCAATGCCGCTTCCGTACAAAGCCATGTTTTCTAACAGCACCTTTGCATTTTGTTGGTTTGCAGTGTCAAAATGGTAGGTTTGAGAAAGCAGAAAATAATAGATCCCGTTGATTGCGGCATCTCTTCTGGCGTCTATTAACAGGATTTCCTGGGTTTTGTCGCTGGCAAGGGCTTTTTTGTAAAGCGCCTCAAGCTCAGTAATTTTGGCGTTAAAGGCATTGAATTTTGTCTCAATATCAAATTGATCTGTACTGTTGAGACTGATAATGCCTGAAAAATCTTTCATGTACTGCAGGTATTCTGCATTGCGAAGCTTTGGTAGATCGATTGAATTCATCATTGTATATTGTGTTTAATTATTATAAAGCCGCCTCGTGCGGTTTTGTTTTTAATTTGTTTACCCGAAAGCTTCAGGAGGGGCTGAAACATCGCTTCGGGAGCTTCCGAAAGTTCCCTGCGGTCTTGCGGGAAGGTTTCGGGGTTTTCCGAAAGTCTGCTGCACCCTTGCTTTGCATTTTCGGAAACTTCCGAAAGCCTGCTGTACCCTGCAGGAGCTTTTCGGGTAAGGCAGAAAGCTATTTGCTGCCCTGCGACTGGCTTTTCCAGAATTCTACCTGGTCTTTAAGCTCTTTAATGCGCTCTTCGTATTGCTCCACTAGCTTTTCAGACAGAAATGAATTTATAGTGGTAATAGTTCCTACATTCTGAAATGCGAAACCTCCCAATTGATCTAAACTACTAAAATTATTCGTTTCGTCAGTTAAGAAGTCTTCGGGTTTCACTTCAAAGATTTCGCTTAGCTTTTCTATATGAGCAGCCCAGGAATGGCTTTCACCGTTTTCTATTCTTGCGTATGCAGATTGTGAAATATGCATTCTTTCTGCCATATCATCCTGAGAAAAACCCTTTGCCTTTCTCAGTCTTTTTATTTTTTCTGCAACGTTGTTGGTCATTATGGTCGTATTATTTAAGCAAATATAAAAATAATTCTCATACAAACACTTACCCGAAAATCGGGTAATTTTATGCAAAAACAGGTTTTCATCAGAAGGTTATTTTTCACATATTTGCAGAGTTAAGAAAAAGTTATATATTTAAACCATTAAACACTAAACACTATGAAGAAAAAATTACTTCTCAGGCTCTGCCTGATTCTTATGGTCGCCATTACGATCTACTCCTGCAGAACAGACCATCTTTCCGAGCAGGAAACCACTTACAGCAACAG
>NZ_JBFRGA010000306.1:0-1811 GCF_052115105.1 Chryseobacterium sp. 2TAF14 | reverse complement strand
AGCTTCACCATAACGAGCCAACATGGGTCCCATCAACATGATTGAGCCTCTCAGTTTAGCGCCGTCTTTTTTAAATTCGTTAGATTTAATATAATCAAAATTGACATTGTCTGCCTTGAAAGTGTAATCTCCGTGAGCATTTTTGGTAACTTTTACCCCAAAATCTCCCAAGATCTCGATCAGCCTGTTGACATCATGAATGTCCGGAATATTTTTAATTCTTACCTCTTCATCTGTTAATAAAACTGCACACAAAATTTGAAGAGCCTCATTTTTTGCTCCTTGTGGAGTGATTTCGCCTTGCAGTCTTTTTCCTCCTCTTATTTGAAATGTTCCACTCATTACCTTCTGTTCTTATGATTGTTGTTATTGTTAAATCTTCWTTTTGCGGATTGGTTTTTGTTATTCGTGTTTTTATTGTTGTTATTCCTGTTGGTATTGTTAGCATAGTAGATTTTGCTTTTCTCAAGGCTTTCTATACCGGTAAGGTCTAATCTGTTTGCGGAAAGTTCTTTCAGGTGACGGAAGATCACGTCATCTGTTACATGCTCTTTATTATAAACATTGTAAGATTTTTTCATATTGTTGGCAATCACTTCAATTAAGGCTTCTTTTTCGTCGCCAGCTTCAAGTTCAATTGCTTTTTCTATGAGCTGAAGAATGCTTTTCCCGTAAAATTTAAAATCACCCTGAAGTTTAGGGTATTCCATTTTTTTTGGTTTTTCTAAAAGTTCTTCTTTTGTAGGAAAAGGATATGGGGAATCTACATCCAGGTCGTGATTGGCAAGAATGTAAAGATGATCCCAAAGTTTATGTTTATAATTTTCTTCGTCGCGGAGCTGTGGGTTTCTCTGACCCATAAAATCAATGATTGCCATTGCCATTTCGTTTCTTTCTTCCTTGTCTGAAACTTCTTTGCAACGCTCAACCAACTGTTGTATAATCCTGCCGTATTCCGGCATATTGAGATGAGTTTTTTGGGTATTGTATTCCATAGTCTGCAAATATATGGATTAATAAAAATAATGTTTCTAAAAACTWAAATGTTTATAAAAATTTAATGGAAAAATTTAAGTTTTACTATCAAAAAACAGATACCAAAATCTGAACCAAATCAGACTTCAATAAATTTCTTTTTCTGATGCTGATCGGGCAGGAAGCACTTTTGAGCCGAAAGCTTCATTCTGTTTTCAGAAATTTTGTTATAAATTTTATCACTTATAAATGTAGGAATCAGTCTTCCGATAACTGATAAATTATAAATTCCGCCTAAAAGATTGGCTATTTTTAAAACAGCTTTAGATTTGATGAGGTAATATTGATAAGGTTTCCAAAGGTACAATGTGTTAAATTGTTTTGTTTCTAAACCTCTTTCTGATAAAAATTTCTGCCCGAAATCTGATTGAAGGGAAGCAAACATGAACTGGTCGTTTTTATCTCTTTCAAGAATCCATTGCACCCAAAAGTTGCATACGCCGCATTCGCCGTCAAAAAATACAATATGTTTTTGTTCCCAGATTTCCGGCATGGTTTCTATTGAGTTTTAAATTTCGTTTCCTGAATCTCTCTTTTAAAATATGAGATGAGTTCTTTTCTTTGGTCGTCGGTTAATTTTGCATCCTGATGCCCGATATAATAAGATTCTAAAGGCATTTCGTGTTTTTCCAGCATTTCTACGCATTCTTCCATTTTATGAATCTGCCTTTTGGTTTCATAAGTGGCAAATGTAGAAAAATTAAGGTGTTTTCTTCCTTCATCGATGTGGTTTTTTATCCACCATGAAGCCGGAGCTATATTGGTGTACCAAGGAT
>NZ_JBFRGA010000305.1:0-2581 GCF_052115105.1 Chryseobacterium sp. 2TAF14 | reverse complement strand
ATATTAGATTTCACCGTACTGTCAATCACCTGAATATTTGAATTCACTTTAGGTGAAGTTTCATTCTGAGCTATCGCAGGTTTAATTTCAGAACCATCATTTTTATTAATAAAATAAAATGCACCCAAACCGATAATTAAACTCGCAGCAATTCCATAAGGAAACCAGATTGGAATAATTTTCTTTTTGTCGTCTTTTTTATTTAATTTTTCTTCAACTTTTGCCCAAACTTTATCAAAGTCCGGAAAAGTAGCCGGTTCTTCCAAAGATTGAGAAGCCTCGTTGAATTTTTTATCTATATCGTGATTATTTTCCATTATGTAAAGTTTAAATGTTGTGATTAACCAAGAGTTCCTGAAGTTTTTTCCTCGCAAAATTCAGCTGTGATTTTGATGTTCCTTCACTGATTGAAAGCATGGTTGCAATCTCTTTATGCGGATAACCTTCAATTGCAAACAGATTGAAAATCGCTCTGCAACCTTCCGGAAGGAAATTCAGAAGCTTCAGAATATCTTTTTCGAAAGAAAGGTTTTCTACTTTAGAATCGGGAGATTCTACAAGATTTTCATCCAGTGAAATGTGCAGAGCTTTTGTACTTCTCAATTTCTGAAGACATTCATTCACCGCAATTTTCTTCGCCCAGGCTTCGAAAATATCATGATTTTGCAGTTGATTCAGTTTGGTAAAGATTTTATAAAAAGTATCGGCCAATACTTCTTCAATATCTTCATCATTTTTCAGATAGCGTCTGCAAACTGAGTACAGTTTGCCCGCCATTTTCTCGTAGACTTTCCGCTGTGCATTGCGGTCGTTCCGTTGGCATTCTAACAGTAATTCTTTTTCCATAGTCAGGCTTTATACTCTTATAGATGCAGGAAATTTCTCGCAGGTTGGAAACATTGTAAACTTTTTTTTAAAAATAAGGAAATACTTTAAGTGGTTGATGGTTTTAGTTGATAGTTGTTAGATTTAAACGAAACAATATTGAGCACAAAGTCCACAGAGATTTTTTTTACTAAATGTTTTTAAGTTTCACAGAGCCGTTCTACTTGTAAAAACTCAGTAAGTTTTGTAATAAAGATTCCAAACACTACTACACTAGAACTCTACAACTCTCCAACTTAATTTTAACCCTTTTTTAACATTCAATATTGTAACATATCCTTAACATTGCAGACTATTAGAATATAAATTTAAAGCTGAAAAGTTTCATTTAATTATTAATACAAATTGTAATTAAAAAAATTTAATATCATCTTTAAAAAAATAAATAGATCGTTACTATGAAAAACAAAAGATTTGCGTCATTACTTTTTGTTTTATGCGCAGGAAGTATGATGTTTGCTCAGGATGACCTGATCAACAAGCTGAAGAGCAATCAGTCTCAAAATGCCAATTTCCAGTTTACCACGTTGAAAGATGTAGGTGCAACTTCAGTAAAAAACCAGGGTTCATCCGGAACTTGCTGGAGCTATTCAGGAAACTCTTTCCTTGAGTCTGAAATGCAGAGGATGGGTAAAAAACCGGTTGATCTGGCTGAAATCTTTACGGCAAGAAACTCTTATCACGATAAAGCAAAATTATATGTTTTAAACAACGGAGCAATCAGCTGGGGAGACGGAGGAGAGCTTCACGACGTGGTAAACATGTACAAAAAATACGGTGCTGTTCCACAAGATGTTTATACAGGTTTGAAAGCCGGGCAGACTTTAAATAATTTTAAAGAAATGCAGGGTAAATTAAAGCCTGTTTTGGATAGTTTGGTAGAAGCTTCTTCAAAGGATTCTGTAGATGCAATTTTGGATGAATATTTAGGAAAAGTTCCTGCAAACTTTACATATGAAGGAAAAAATTATACTCCGAAAACTTTTGCTAAAGAAGTGGTAGGAATTAATCCTGAAGACTATGTAGAGCTGTCTTCGTACAAAGATTATCCTTACTACCAGAAATTTGTAGTTCCGATTCCTGATAACTGGAGCCATGATTCTGACTGGAATATTCCGATGAATGAACTGACCGCTATTATCGACAATGCAGTAAACAAAGGATATTCTGTAGGTTGGGCAACAGATGTTTCTGAACCTTATTTTTCATACAAAAACGGTGTTGCTTACGTTCCTGATGTAGATCTTGATAAAATCACTCCGGAAGTGAAAAAAGATTTATTTACTCAGCCTAAAAAAGATAAAACGATTACTGAAGATATGCGTCAGAAAGCGTTGAACAACCTTTCTACAACCGATGATCACGGAATGCACATCGTAGGATTGGCAAAAGATCAGTCGGGTAAAGAATATTATATGGTGAAAAATTCTTGGGGTGTAACCAACGATTTTGACGGATATTTATATGTAACAAAACCGTATGTTGAATACAAATCAACTGCTATTTTGGTACACAAAAATGCAATTCCGAAAAACATCAGAAAACAGCTTAAGCCAAGCAAAAGCATTGGTTTGTAAAGAAATCATTATTGTCTTCTAGGTGACAATTCTAGATATTTAAACTTGTTAATAGGCCGTCTGAATTTTTTCAGGCGGTTTTTGTTTTGTTTTAAACGCAAAGTTCGCAAGGATTTCTG
>NZ_JBFRGA010000304.1:0-1915 GCF_052115105.1 Chryseobacterium sp. 2TAF14 | reverse complement strand
ATATTACAGGAATTAACGCTTTTTAAAAAAAAATAAATTTCTCTCGCAGATTTTGCGGATTTGGATGATCTTTTTGATATTTCAATCTGCTAAATTTGTAAAATCTGCGAGAGTTTTAAATTTAAGCAGTTTTAATTAGAATAAGTTTTGACATTTTCAATAAAACTCATTTCAGGATTTAAAATTTCAAGAATTAAATTTTGGATTGAAATCATTGCGTCATCAAGGTTTCCTACAGCAAATTCCAGCAATACGACTCCTTTTTTAGCATCCGCAAAACTCCAGATTCCGGTTTCTACAGGATAACCCCAAAATTCAGGTAAATTTTGAACGACATATTGATACAGACAAAGCTGCATCGCCTGTTTTCTGTCACTGTTTTGGAAATAGTCTGACTTATTTAACTCATCAATTTTTACGGTAAGATTTTTGGTTTTTGCAGTTTTATAATCGATAATCCTTATCGTTCCGTTTAATCGGTCAATCCGGTCGATAAAACCAAAGAAAGAAACCTTGTCATTTTTTTCTTCGTTCAGATAAAAATCTATGCCTTCAAATCTTCTTTSAATATCTATAATTTCCAAAGAATTTCCGGCTTTTATTAATTCTAAATCGTGGTTTAGAATATTCTCAATTACTTTTTTTGCAATCGCTTTGTGGATGTAATTCATCCCTTTATTATAAAATTCAGGCTGATGTTTCAACTTCTCAATTGCAATATTTATAAATTGATCTATTTGTTTAATTGAATTTTGTAAGTCATTTAATTTTAAAACTTTACCTTTTAATACTTCATAAACTTCTTGAAGCGTATAATGAACCAGGTTTCCGTAATTTCTTACCGATAATTCTTCTTCAATTTCATCGGCTTCAGAAGTATTCAAAATCTTAGAAAGGTAAAAATCGATCGGATTATACAAGTAACTCGTCAGATGTGAAGCTGAAACTTTTTCTTTCCATTTTAAAAGCTGCTGCTGAACAATTTCAGTTTTAAAAATTTCAATCGGCTGACTTAAAATTGGCTGTGAAGCATTCTCTACAATAACGTGTTCGATATGATGCGAACTTTCCATTTCGATCTGGGTAATAAACCGACTCTTTTCGCCCGTATTTACGCCTGAACTTAAAGCATTGAAAAGCAAATGTACATTTTGCGCATCCTGAATTAAACGGTAAAAATGATAGGCATAAATGCTGTCGTTTTCAAGGAAAGTATGCAGATCGAAATGCCTTCTTATATCAAATGGAATATAAGTATTTTGCGAGTTTCCGAGCGGTAATTTACCTTCGTTTACCGATAGTAAAATCACGTTTTCAAAGTTTAAAAGACGGGTTTCCAAAAGTCCCATTACCTGAAGTCCTTTCAACGGTTCACCCTGAAAATCTATACTTTCAGAATTAATGTGCTGATTGATAAGGATTTCAAGCGTTTCCATCCTGATTTCAAAACCGTAAGGCGTGATCTGGTTTTTGATAATTCTGAATGCATTTTCAAAATGAGAAACATTTTCATACTGAATATCGTCCAATTCAAGCCATTTTATTTTTTTGCAAAAATCAATTAAATCATCCAGAAAAACGTATCCAGAATCGGCTTTCTGAAGCAAATTAAAATAAGAAAGATTACCCAAAAGTTCACCCAAAAGCTTCTGAGAAATATAAACGATGTTTCTTTCTTCTATTTTAGATTTAAAATCATTGATAACTTTTTCATCATCATCTGATTTCGGAAGCTCTTCAAGAATGGGATAAACATCACGGTAATAGTAAGAAGTTTTGCTTTTTTCAAGCTGTTTCTGAAGATAAAAAAGCTGCTTCACTGCATTAGAAAAAGAAAGATTTTTCAGCGGAAAACCCATTGTAATATTGAGGTTTTCAACTTCATGCATTACATCCAGACTTGCAGGAAGAAGGT
>NZ_JBFRGA010000303.1:0-1938 GCF_052115105.1 Chryseobacterium sp. 2TAF14 | reverse complement strand
GCGCAACAAGTGCCTGAAAAGCTCCTATTATAACGATATATTGCATTCTTCCTTTAGGTTTGTACAAAGTAAATGCAAAATCATCATTTTACTATTGAGAATACTGTTATATATCTATTAAACATTATAAAAACGATTTAATATTGAGTTCATAAATAAATAACAAATAGTTTAATCCATACAATATTCTAAAAATCAGATACTTAAAAGTAGTAATCCAACGAGTGACACGTTTTGATTTGTGATTTTTTTCTCAGGACGATAGAAGTCACTAAACCTTCCAATTTTGCAGAAAATAATAAATCAATGAAAAATTCTACTGGTTTTCTAAAACAGAGGTCAAGAATCATTCAGGTATCTGCATTTTTTCTGTTGACTTCTTTCGGAACCATTTATGCGCAGACAATTAAAGGAACTATTGTTGGGAAAACAAACGGAGCACTTCCAGGTGCAAATATTTCTATTGTTGATGAAAATCTAAAAGTATCATCATTATTAGATGGAGATTTCAGTTTACTTTCTCCAAAACTGGGTGAAGTCAACCTTAAAATAGAATACATCGGATACGAAACCAAATATTTTCCGATAACCGTAAAAGAAGGAACCAATGATATCGGCTACATCACCATTGAACCTGAAAATCTTGCAACTAAAGATAAATTAAATGACATTCAAGCAGTTACCATCACAAGACCCAATGCATTAACACAAGCAAAAGCTTATGAAATAAAAAAGAACAATAACGCCATCATGGAAGTCATTGCAGCTGATGCAATCGGGAAACTTCCGGACAGAAATGCTGCTGAAGCTGTACAGAGAGTACAAGGTGTAGCTGTTGCAAGGTATCATGGCGAAGCAGATCAGGCAACGGTAAGAGGAACTCCTTTTGCATGGACTTCGGCTTTATTTAATGGAAACCGTCTTCCAAGTGCCAATGTTTTAGGAAACAGGTCTTTTGTTTTAGACGTTGTTCCTTCAGAATTGATCCAGTTTGTACAGGTTTCTAAGGCAGTAACTCCTGACATGGACGGCGATGCGATCGGTGGAAGCATTAATTTTATTACAAGAACAGCTCCGGCAAAGAAAACGTTAAGCGTAAGCGGAGCGGGAGGTTACAATACTTTTTCTCAGGACGGAACCTATAATGCATCTGTTGTTTATGGTGATCGTTTCTTTAAAAATAAATTGGGTGTGCTATTATCGGGAGCAATCTGGGACAGACAATGGGGTGCAGATTCTTTTGATGTGACTTATAATACCAACGCAGCGAGTGATGTTGAAAGAAAGTCTATCAATACGGTGATGATGAAAAGATACATGGGAACCAGAAGAACGATTGGTCTGAATGGTGGATTGGAATATAAATTTAACGCCAACAACAAGGTATATTTCCGTGGAATGTTTAATAAATTTGATGATATCCGTCCGGTTTATGAAACGTATGTAGATTATACAAATACCCGTTACCAATACAATTTCAGATATTCACATTATCAGACAGAGCTTTACGGAATGGAACTGGGTGGAGAGCACAGTCTTACTTCAAAATTAAGTTTAGACTGGATGTTGAGTGATTATTCTGCGAAATATTTCCTCGATACACCGCCTACAAATGATACAAAAGGACTTCCTATCGCAACTTTCAGACAAAAAATAAACGGAGGTTTCAACAACCTTACCAATGGAAAACGCTACTGGGGATTTGATTCTCCATCAGGAACAGGTGGTGACTATTTAGATTACAGCTCAGATATCACAAATCCGAATGATGTGATGAGTTCCAACAAATTACTTCTTTCTCAATTGGTAATTTCAAAACTGGATAATAGCGAAAGAGATAAAATCGGAAGAATAAATTTAAAGTATGACATCAATTCAAATATAACTGTAAAAGCAGGGGCAAAATACCGTGAGAAAGATCGTACAAGCACATTCGGT
>NZ_JBFRGA010000302.1:0-1959 GCF_052115105.1 Chryseobacterium sp. 2TAF14 | reverse complement strand
CCGAATCCAAAAAAAATAGCGAGTGCGGAAAGCAGGAAAAAGCTCCTGAAAATCAGTTACAGATCGTAAGAAAACTGTGTCCTCTCATGTGAATTTTTATCATCGCTTCAGACTTTAATTCGCTGTAAATACTTTGATCGAAAGCCTGAACTTCATTTAATTTCGAGTCTATGAAATTTGCAATTTTTACCACTGAAAAATAAAAATTCCGGTAAAGAGACATATCGACAGTGCTTCCGAAACGGGGAAGAAAAGCCTGTAAAAACGGAAGTTTTTTCTGATGCAAATCATAATCCGGACAATAACCTGTTTTTTCTTTTGTTGTGATAATCTCGTAATGGTTGATGTAATCCAGAACCGTTTCATTTTCTTTCATCGAAATTTTATTTTTATGAAAATAATGGCTGATTCTGTCTAAAATATGCTGTGCATATTCCATCATCGTGATGCTTTTCATTTCTGAAATATTGCCGATTCCTGCCTTGAAGTTTTTAGCATTAGTATGATTTATATTAAAAGAAATTCCAAAATTTTCGTGATACGGAAAAAAACAGTTATTTATTTCGATCACAGCATCTGCCTGTAATCTGTCTTTAGAAAAATTATAACACAAATACGGTTTGTACATTTCTTTCAAATGAAGTAGAAAATCAGTTTCACTGGTATTTCGATTGTTTTCAAACCAGTTTTCAAGATTGTTATAATAATCATTTTCAAATTCTCTGAAGCTTAAATAAAACGGGATTTCCATAACTCTTACTATTTTATATTGCAAAGCTATAGGTGTAATGCGCCAAAACTTGACGTGTTTTATTTTTTGATAAAACATTTTTAAATAGTTTAAAAAGAAATCATTTTATCGCCGACGAGGCTGAAACAAACTATAGGGGAAACCCGAAAGTCTCTCGCAAGGGTGCAGGAGGCTTTCGGAGATTCCGAAAACCACAAACAGGAGTGTTTTAAACTTTCGGGGAGTTCTGATCGTTATAAACAGGAGTGTTTTGCATTTTCGGAAAGTTCCGCTGGTTATTAGCTACCTTGTTTTAAAATAAAAAGTCCGGCTCTGAAATTAGAACCGGACTCAACGAATGAAATAATGATATATGAATAAAAAAACTAATTTATTTCCAGCCGCCGCCTAAACTTTTGTAGATGTCTACAACTGTGCTCAGCTGTTTTTCTTTAGCTTCGATCAGCTCCATTTTTGCATCTAAAGCGTCTCTTTGGTTAAGTAAAACTTCCAGATAATCTGCCCTTGAATTTTTGAAAAGCTGATTGGCAATATCGATAGACTGGTCTAAAGCCTGTGTTTCCTGTGATTTTAGCTGATAATACTGATCGATGTTTTTCACTTTCGACATTAAATTTGAAATATCTAAATACGCATTCAGAATGGTTTTGTCATATTCATACAAAGCTTGAATCTGCTTTGCATCTGCTGTTTGAAAATTAGCCTTAATCGCACTTTTATTAATGAGCGGTCCAGCCAATTCACCAACCAAATTGTAAGCAATAGATTCCGGCATTTTAACTAAATAAGATGGCTTGAAAGCTTCCAATCCTAAAGTTGCAGAAATTTCTAAACTTGGGTAAAACTCTTTTCTTGCTGCTTCAACATCTAATTTTGCTGCTTTTAATTCTAATTCAGCCTGCTTAATATCAGGACGATTTGCCAATAATTGCGACGGAATCCCTGTATAAACCGTTTGCGGAATTGTCGACATAAAACTTTCCTTTGTTCTCACAATCGGTTGCGGATAACGACCACAAAGCGCATTGATCTGATTCTCTTTTTCCGTAATCTGCTGACGAATGGTGTATTCTGTCGCTTTTGATTTTGCCAGTTCAGCTTCAAATTTTTTCACCGCCAATTCAGTTGCCGCCGCAGCTTGTTTCTGAATCTTTGAAATTTCCAAAGCTCTTGTCTGCAGCTTGATATATTGCTGAATAATATCCAGC
>NZ_JBFRGA010000301.1:0-1986 GCF_052115105.1 Chryseobacterium sp. 2TAF14 | reverse complement strand
CTGTTAGACTGCGCTATTGACACCCAAAATATGTCGATCTATAAAGAAGCGATCGATCTAACCGACTGGAAAGAAACCCACAATCACGCCGTTGACGAATTAATCGAAAAGTCGAAAAGCCTTCTCGCCAAAATTGAAAAAATTCAGGTAAAAGAGCATGTTTCCCAACAATCAGTTTTAAAAGCAACAGATATTGTAAAATCTTACGGAAGCAATCGTTTTTTGCTCGGCCCGATTTCTATGGAGATCAATAAAGGCCAGGTTTATGGTTTGGTGGGAGAAAACGGAAACGGTAAAACAACCTTATTGAGAATTTTAGCCAATGAAATTTCGTTTAACGAAGGAAGCCTGCATTATTCTTTCAACGAAAAACCAAAGAATGAGTATGACCTCAGAACAAAGCTTGTTTACATACCGCAACGAACCGAAAAATGGTATGGAAGCCTGAAAGATAACCTGAAATTCGTTCTTTCTAATTATGGAGTTTCACCGGAAGAAAATGAAACCCGAACCTTGATGATGATTGCCCGTCTCGGATTGTGGAATTATAAACATCTGAAGTGGAGCGAGCTTTCGTCAGGATACAAAATGCGTTTTGAGCTGGCAAGAATACTTTTGAGAAAACCTGAAATCCTTTTGTTGGATGAGCCTTTAGCCAATCTCGATGTTTTGGCGCAACAGGTAATCCTGGAAGATTTAAAATCGATTGCCAACTCGGTAAATCATCCGATTGCATTGATCCTGAGCTCGCAGCAGTTGTACGAAGTAGAAAAGATTTCTGATAAAGTAATTTTCCTTAAAAACGGGAAATACAAAGACAATTCTGAGACAAATGATGATAGCGAAAACAACCTGATCATAGAGATTGACACAGCGGAAAGCCGGGATAAACYTCTTGAAGTTTTTAAAGATTTCAAACTTGAAAAACTGAACTTTAATGGTGGAGTTTATGTTGCTTATTTCTCTTCAGAAACGCAGTTTTACGAGGTGATTTCGGCTTTGGGAAATGCAAAGGCAGAAATAATCTACATCAGAAATATCTCGTCTTCTACGAGAAGGTTTTTCGTTAATTAATCTTTTTTAATTCAAATTAAAATGCAAAAACTCAATAAATTTAACCAATTTCTGCTGGAAAAATATCCTACAGTCTGGAACACCAAAATTGTATGGATGCTTTT
This sequence comes from Chryseobacterium sp. 2TAF14, assembly GCF_052115105.1. Classification (NCBI taxonomy): domain Bacteria; kingdom Pseudomonadati; phylum Bacteroidota; class Flavobacteriia; order Flavobacteriales; family Weeksellaceae; genus Chryseobacterium; species Chryseobacterium sp. 2TAF14. The sequence continues at coordinate 808 of NZ_JBFRGA010000301.1, read as the reverse complement.
GGCAGCTTTCGTTTTTCATATCGTCTTTTTTATCATCGGTTATCTTTCGCACATCGATCCGGTTTCGTTGCAGAAGTATTCTGTAAAAGATGATTATTTCAGGAACGGTGTCATTTTTATTCATCTTATTATTTCTATTTTACTGATTGTAGGGTGGCTTTTGATGATGCTTAAAAACAATGCGTTTAAGAATTTTTATCCTGTTTCTAAAGGCAAATTGTTTGGTCAGTTTGTGCAGTATTTTATCATTATTTTTTCGTGTACGACTTTTTATTTTTCGTACATGACGGGTTTCAGAATGTTTATCAACAATAAATATCCTGATCATGAGATGGCAAAAAATATTGATATAATCAACCGGACAGCGCCTTTTCTTTCTCAAAATATAGAATCTTATACTTTAGAAAACAGATTGTCTCCAAAACCTTTTTATGATCTGTATTGTGAAACCGACTTGGAAGAAATAGACCGTAACAAAAAATTCTTTGTTTATTACAACAGGATTTATCAGTATAATTCTCTCTATTCTAAAAAATCTTACCAGAAAGACAAACGTGGGAATTTCATACCTCCCAATCCTGAATATGCTCAAAAAATAAAGCCAGCTTATTCAAGCGAAGAAGAAAAATTTGAAACGTTTTATTACAAAAAAGATGTTGTAGATCTTTCCTCATATATTAAAACAAGTCAGCCAAGCTTTTATAATTTTTCGGAAATTTTCTATGATTATGATTTTAAAGGTTATGATGACGGAGCAGGAGCTGTAGAAAGTCATAATTATTATGATAAAGATTCGCCTGATTATATT
>NZ_JBFRGA010000300.1:0-1996 GCF_052115105.1 Chryseobacterium sp. 2TAF14 | reverse complement strand
CTATAAAACCGTTTTCCAAAAGTGGTCCTTCAAAAATCTGATCTGTGGTAAGACCTTTTTCGAGCATTTGTTTTAATGAATAAAAATGCACTTCAGGAGACAGGTAATGATTGATTGCTCTTGTTACTTTGGCATGCACCAACTCTTCATCAGCTTTATTTACAAGACCAATTCGTGCACAAACAGCTACTTTCTGGGTTTCTACCTGCTTAATTTCTGCCAAATCTTCACAAAGACTTCTGTTGGCGTGATAACGGTCTAATATTATAGAATTGACATTAGATTTTTCGCATTCACTGCCTTCTTCATCAATATCTTCGGCATAGTCTACATAAAGATCATACATTCCTCTTACATCGAAATCTTTAGTCTTTTTTCCGATCGGCTTAAAATCTAATTTCCCGGTTTCGCAATCAACGAATAATTTTTCAGTTTTCGGAACCAGCCAGCAATTACGGATGGGTCTTTTATGCCCTGAAACCATGTTGATATCGATGAATAATTTTCTGTAATCAAGCTCTGTTAAAGGTCTTGAAGGTAAAATTTCTGTAGCTTTTAAAAACTGGTTATGAATATCTTTCTGTGAATCTTCAGAAGCCAGAATGTCTTCCATATTCAGATTCATTCTCATCCCAAGATCTGTGATGGCGTAACTTAAAACTTCAAGAGTGGTGATACCGGGATCATGCGAATTGTAATCGGTCCAAAGTTTTCCGCCCAATTTTTCGATGTATTCAATACCTGTTTTTCGTAGAAAGTGAAAATCTGTCTGATCTTCAGTTTCTATATTTTTTGATATACTAATATGCTTATTTTCTGACATGATTATGTTTTCTTCTGTTTATTATTAAATACATACCTGATCTGTAATGCTCACTTTATGTTGTTTGGCAGAAACCAGAATCGATTTTGGGTCTACCTCGATGAGCGCCTGTTTTTGCAAAACATTATTCACCAATATTTTTACCTCGTCGATATAATCTATGTAATGCAGCTGCTCCAGATAAGAAACAAGCTGGTTAACATTCAGCACCACATTAAAATCAATATCTTTAGCGTCTGTAAAAGCCCAAGGAGAAATATATTTTTTGATATCTTCGTCTAATTGCTTCAGGTAAAATGTTTCATCATATTTATCAAACAACTTCACTTGTGCTTCTACTTTTGCTTCTTTGTAATTCGGATTAATTACCTGAGCATCAACCTGCATTGTATTTAATTCGTTTACATAATTTTGAATTCTGTTCAGGGTAGCCCGGCTTACTCTTGGCTGGTAAATATCAAAAGCATTTTTATTTTTAATATCGGGAACCACCATCAAGGTTACATTACCCGGAGCCATATAAGATTTTTCGGAAGTATGATTTAAGCATTTTACTTTAAAAACCTCAGGAAACTCCTGTAAAACCAGCTGCTCATAATCCCATTGTGTGATTGCTCTGTGCTTATGTCTCAATCTTTCGCTTACCCTTCTGTAAAACTCGGTATCTGTTTCCTTATATTTGCCGTCAAAAGAATTGTAAGGCTGGGTAAGAGATTTTACCTGCGGCACTCTTGTGATCAGTTTAGAAATGGTATTGGCTTCTAAACCGTTGTTTAAATGAGACAGGTCATTATTCTGATCCTGGAATGTTGCCAAAACAGCCTGAGTATAAATGCCCTGAATTTTACATACCGCATCATAGCTTCTTTTCGATTTTGCCCTGATCCAGACCAATCCGTCAGTAAATCTTGTATGACTGGTATTGATGTCTTTTGAAATTTTAAACTTTACAATCCCTGATTCTAAAAATTTTCTGGTTTCGTTTTGTAATATATTACCCGAAAGATCGATCCAGGTATTTCCGGAAAGGATGCTCCATTCTATAAATTCTTTTTCTCTGAAAGTATCTGCCAAAGGGTTTTCGCTTCCTTCCAGCATTTGGATCAGTAGTGAAACCGTTGTTTGCGGCACTGCATCAAGACCGATGTATAATTCGCCTCCGTTTTCGTGCAG
>NZ_JBFRGA010000299.1:0-2021 GCF_052115105.1 Chryseobacterium sp. 2TAF14 | reverse complement strand
CCTCCCGGAGTTGAGCATATCAAATCTGCAGTAATTACCAGTACTGATTGTGTATCTGCAGGGCATTTCCCCTCATTAAAGGGACCATATTCTTCACCATGACTATGTTCGCCCCCACTACAGGTTGTATAATAAGAATAGGTAATCCAGTAGCAGTTTTCCAAAGAACCTCTATTCATAATTTCCGGGGAATAAGTTCCGCTTTGTAGCAACTCTTTGGTTATTTTTCCTTTTAGATCTACCGCACCGCCTGCAAGCATCGTCTGCTTCTCCTGAGCGGTGAGGTTATACGTAACCAGCTCTTCTTTCCAGCTTCCGTCTGATAAAGGGCTTAAGACAAGGTTTTCAACGGATGCATCAGCAGGAGCATTTTCCCTGTCGATACGAAAGGTATAGGTATAAAAATCGGGACCGTTTTCTATATAGATCACGTTATCGGTATCGATAGAAACGCCGTTTCTGAATACAAGTTGAAAAACCTCCAAATTGGAGGCTTATTTTATGGGACTTTTGTCATAATAATATCATTAGGAATACTGAAAGTTGGCAAACCATTATAAATAGGATTATTATATTGTCCAAAATTTTCTCTTAAATATAAATTGAACTTAATTTTTAAAGGTTCATTAGTACTTAAATTAACAGGCATTTTCTCTATGCTACATGGAACAGTAAAATACTCTCCCCCTTGTATTAGATTACCGTTACCCATAATTTGAGGTTTAGGGACACTTGCTGTAACTCTGCCATAATCAGTAATTGAACCTTCTAGTTCTAAGCCATTTCTACTTTCGAGAGTTGGTATATTTTTTAAAGGTGATTCAAATATCAAATTTCCATTTACAAATTTTTTATATCTCAAAGCAATACCATCAGTATAATAGTTAAAATTCATGTAAGGAGATGAAGATGAAACTTCATGATATTTAGTTATTTTAGTTAGAATGACCTGAAATTTCTCGCTTCCATTTACATACTCCCAAGTACCTAAAAATCCATCTAAATAATTATAAACATCTTTATAATAGTATTGTCCTGTATTTTGAAAATCTTTGGGTAATGTTCCGTTATTTCCTCCTAAAGCAATAATATTTTGAGATTTCATCATATTAATTCCCATTAGTATACTAGCAATTAAAATAGTTTTTATTATTATATTTTTCATGATTTTATTTTTAAGGATTGCAAGGTATTTTGTTAAAGTTATAGGTTCCATCTCCATTGTCTATCAATTCCAATTTCTTCCAATCTCCATATGTATCTTTGTTACCCTCATACAATTCCATACCAACATCATAGTCTTTCATAAAACGTAAAAAGCCAGTTACTTGTTCTGCATAAGAAGATTTAGGTAAAATATTGTATTTTTCTGGGTCAAGAAAAGTTTTCTTGTTAAACATATCTCTTCCAGTATCATTCATTGTAAATATGTACCAATCTACAAAAGCCTTTAGTTTCGGTAAATCATTAATCTTCAATGCAAAATATCCTTTTTCTGTCAATACAAATGTAACAGATTTTTTTGGTGCAGTTGTATGATAAGGATTATTGGGTTCAGTTTCCACCAAACCACATAAATAAAGAGGAAGTAAATCTTCAGGTGTAAAAATGCCAATTTGCTTTTTATTATTTTTATTATGATTATGAGCACTCCCATAAGTTTGATTAATATATGCAGAATATAACGGGTCCAAAATAGGATAACTAATTGTATTGTCACTATTTCCTATTAATATTTCGGAAGTTTCATTCCCTGAAATATTTCGTATTAAAAAACCTTTCTCTAAAGTACCTCCGATATTATTTTTCAGTTCATTCAATTTAGCTTTTATATTACTATTTTCATTGATTTGTTTTAGCTGTACACAGGGGTCAGTTTTTATAGGCAAGCCAATATTCGGCAAAGTAGGTGTACCGGGATTACAGCCTTCGTTTCCTCCAATGGTAGAGTTCGGGTCTTCTGGCTGTGAAGGAATACTTCCTTCACAAGGCTGGTTTGGGATAATTCCTGTATTAGGATC
>NZ_JBFRGA010000298.1:0-2050 GCF_052115105.1 Chryseobacterium sp. 2TAF14 | reverse complement strand
ATGCACTTGTTGCCGGTATAGAAGATGTATAACGTATCTGAAATGAAACATTGCATTTCGCTGTTGCCATTGCCATGATATTATATTTTTTTTAAATTATATTATTTAATTGATGTACAAGGGATGATTTTTAATTACAAAACCACCCCTTTTACAGTATTTATTTATCGTCAGAATATACGGTTACTGTTGTTTCGGCTTTAGCAAATGCTCCACTGTTAACATCAAGAACTGTAAACTGGAATTCATACACTCCGGAAACAATATTTGTAACTCTCAGATTAGCTTTATCAGTACCGTTGAGCGTTGCATTCGGACCTTTGGTTTTAATCCATGAATAAATAATTTTGGAACCTCCTCCGGAACTTAACCCTTCCAATGTAAATTCTCTGACCGATACAGGAAGATCTGCAAGACCTTTTATACCGGCATTGATATAAGCAGGAGTACCTTCACAGCAGTTTTCTCCTGAAAAACTGATACTATCTATCACAAGAGTCGGAGCAGCAGGCTCATCATACCAATTTTCTATATCGATGTCTTGAGTACATCCGTTATTGCTTACTTTGACTCTAATTATTGGAATAATATCAGGATTTAACTCACGGAAAGTATATTTAACCATTGATTCTGAATCCGGGCTTAGATTTACCCAGTTTCCATTGTCCCAGAAATCCCAACTGTACGTATAATTTCTAAAACCTTCTCCTGAAATTCTCAAACTCACCGTTGTTGTAGGTGAACCTTCATTCTGAACGACAGAACTTACCTCTACAGCCATAAACGATTGTGGCGTAACTGTAACTGTGCAATCAGTAGGTTTTCCGTTTACGGTAAAGCTGATCTCCTGGTTGTATAATTCAGGGCTTAGTGATGCCGGATCGAAGAAATATTTGCCATCAATCATAATAACACCTCCATTCTTGCCCTCATCTACAACTGCTTCTACATCTCCGTTCATAGGATAAACCGTGAAAGGAACCGGAGCAGCTTTAGAACAAATAACAGAATCCGGCAAGGTTAATTTAACATCAATTTTTGGTGTACAACAGATGTATGGAAGCGAAAAATCTGCGATCACTTTCGTATCTCTGCCATTAATATCATACACTAAAACAAAAGTGTCTCCTTTTCCGGCTCCGCGATTGTGCTCCAATCCCGGATTTTTATCTACATATTCGTTAAAATAGGCTTTAAACAAATCTTTATTGCCTTTTAATTCTCCAAAAGAAAGCCCCATAATATCAAATCCCAGCTGTTGCCTGTCTCTGATTTGCTTTATTTTTTTGAAAGCTTCATAATAATCCATTCCCTGATGGCCTTCAATATTATAAAAAGAATTATTATCTATATTAAAATCTAAAGGATTCTGAATATGCGCATCTGACGACAGCACACTAACGTCATATGCTAAGTTATCCCGGGAAGACCGATTGCTTGTCTTATCAAAATTCCAGGCTTTTAAAAATTCTTCCGTAACCTGATAGTAAAAAGGAATCGCTTTGTTGCGAAGAGGATTCAGCTTCTGAGACGGGGTAATTTTAATCGGTACCTCGTTTTCAAAATCATCAGAATACCTGAAATTCTGTACCTGCTGTTTAAATCTATTGATTAATAATTTTACTTTCTGCGTTGCTTTATCATCATCTAAAACAGGCGAATTATAAAACGGGTGTCTTGTAGAATCTAACTGCGTATTTGACACTAACTTTCCGAGCATAATGTGCTTAGGAAAAGAAACAAAATCAGGAAAACATTTTGTAAAAGATTTAGGAAGTAATTTTATGATTTCAGAATAAGTATCCGTTAAATCTTTTACCACATCATACGCATACTGGAAACCTGCTTTTTGAGCAAAACATTGTTTTAATATATCTTTGAAGCTTTGATGATCAATAACTGAAATTCCTAAAACCTGGGAAATCGCATTGATTTTTTCGAAAACATTTTTACCGTAATCATTTCTTTCCAACACATTTTGATACATTGCTTTTATATCAGAAGGAAAAAACTGGGTTTCTGCCCCTCTATCTAAAATAAGCCTTTCAAC
>NZ_JBFRGA010000297.1:0-2086 GCF_052115105.1 Chryseobacterium sp. 2TAF14 | reverse complement strand
GTTGATGAAGAGCATGATTCTGGGTATAAACCGAGAGAAGTTTCTCCGTTTTTCAATGCAAAAGATGCCGCTTTAGTTTTGGCTAATTTTTATGGTGCGAATGTGATTTTGGGTTCGGCCACGCCTTCTGTTGAAAGCTATTATTTAGCCCGAAAAGAAAAGATGAAATATGTTTTTCTGAATGAAAGATTCGGAAATGTAAAGCTTCCTGAATTTGAATTGATTAATTTTAAAGAAGCACAGGATTCGAAAAAAGTTTCAGGTAATTTTTCGTTGAAATTAATTGATGAAATTAAAAAGACTTTAGAAGAAAAAAATCAGACGATGATTCTTCATAATCGTCGTGGTTACGCCAGTGTTTTGGAATGCGAATCTTGCGGATATGTGAATTACTGCTCAAATTGCGATGTTGTAATGACGTATCATAAAGCTGCAAACGAAATGAAATGCCATTATTGTGGACAACGAGCATCGAAGCCGAAAACCTGCCCAAAATGTTATTCTGAAAACCTTAACGAAAGGGGAGTAGGCGTTGAACAGATTCATGAAGAAATTTCTAAAATTTTTCCGGACAATGAAGTCGACAGAATGGATGTTGATTCGATGCGAAAGAAATTTGCCTACGAAAAATTATACGAAAAAATTGAGGACGGAGAAACCGATATTGTTGTTGGAACTCAGATGATTTCCAAAGGTCTGGATTTTGATCATATCGAATTGGTTGCCATTCCGAAAGCCGATTCTATGCTGTATGTGCAGGATTTCAGAGCCGAAGAAAGAGCGTATCAACTGATTACACAGGTTTCCGGAAGAGCGGGAAGAGTTTCTGGGAACGGACGAATTTTAATTCAGACTTTTAATCCGGATCATTCTGTTTTCCAATTGATTAAAATGAATAATGTTTCTAAAATTTATAAATATTTCCTCACCGAACGTCAGAAATTTCATTATCCGCCTTTCACAAAATTAATTATGATCGAGCTGAAGCACAGAAGAGATGAAAAAGTGAACCGTGCTTCACAGTTTTTAGGGTCGGTTTTAAGGAAATATCTTCCTGAAGATTGTATTTTAGGTCCAGAAAGAGCCCAGATTGCAAGATTGAATAATCTGTATCAGTTTCAGATTTTGCTTAAGCTTCCGCGTGGCAAAAACTATGAAAAATTCAAGAGTTTAGTTTTGCTGAGTTTAAAAGAATTTGACGAAATCACTGCTTATCAAAGTATTAAAAAAGATGTTTTTGTGGATTTTTAACAAATTTTAACAAATTTTATAGCCTTTTAGTATAGTCTACTGAACTACCATACCATAATAATTTCTACTTTTGAACGTTGACTATATGTTTGGATTGTTGTGATTTGATTTAACTTATCAATTCTTATACCATCCAAAATATGTACAAAAGTAAAAYTAGATGGTAAATTTCAGAAAATATATTTCAGGTGTAACGGTTCTTACTGCTGGTTTCTTACTTGCTCAATCGACCGTTTCTACAGTTCTTTACTCTCAAAATTACGACAATAAAACAAGCTTAAATCTTCCATCGCCGGTTGCTGCCGTGGAAAAAGCTATTTTGTCGCCGAAAGAACTTGTAGACATTAATGTAAACACGATGATGACCGATCCCGTGCTGAAAAATGCAACTTGGGGATTTGTAGTCTACGACCCGAAAACGAAGAAGGTAATTTCTTCGTACAACGAAAACACTCCGCTTGTACCTGCCTCTACAACCAAACTGTTGACCACCGAAACTGCAATGAGCATGTTGGGTGAAAATTACCGTTGGATGACGCAGCTGGAATACTCGGGAGAAATTGATGAGAACGGAACTTTAAACGGAAATCTTTACATTGTAGGAAGCGGTGATCCAAGTCTGGGAACCAATAAAGCGGGAGCCTGGTCTTACAGAGATATTGTTTCAGATTTTGCAGGCGGAATGTCTCGTGAAGGTATTAAAAAGGTAAATGGTGATATTATTATTCAGACAGCGCTTTTCAAAGGTAACATTTCGTCGCTTCCGGAAAATGTTGTTTGGCTAGAAAATAATAACTACTATCTTCCTGTAGGTACTACTACAGGAAGATAGTAG
>NZ_JBFRGA010000296.1:0-2090 GCF_052115105.1 Chryseobacterium sp. 2TAF14 | reverse complement strand
GCATTAGATAAAGCTCAGATAAGAATTGGAATTAATGAAATTAAAATAATTAATGACAGAAAAAAAATTAAATTATTTTTGAATGAAATTTTTAAAGAATCTGAATTTGGATGCGACTTATACAACAATTTTTGCTCTGGCCAAATAACAAATTTTAGACAAGTAGAGCAAAATTTATTTTCACTATATGCAAAAGATTTGGATACAGTTTATCAATTTAATCTTAAAAGTATTATAATCTATATTCCACCTTTAAATTATAAAACTTCACCTGTAATTTTTATTGAATCTGATGATATTGACAGTGAACAAATTAAAACAAAAAAAAGTATAGACAACTATAGAACTTTTGACAGAGACAATATATTTTATGTAAATTTTTTAAGAAATAAAGAATCTAATGAGTTTATAATTAATAATGATGAAATTATTGACATTAACAGAGGTTTCAATGCTTCAAAGTTTGAAAACATTTATAAATTCTATACTAAAGGAATATTTTGCTTCTTAAATTTCAATCAGGTAAGCAATCAACTTGGATTTAAAAAAATTTTATTTGAAAACCATCATTTAACAGGTAAGCAACTAGAAGTTAAGATTAGAAAATTAACTAATGAATTATAATAATTGTAGATCACTACTAATACCAATGTCTTGTTCCTATTAATAACAAATCCCAGAATCAACAATAATTACAAATAAAATAACCCCCTGCTTATCAGAATTATTCTCTATCTTTAGAAAAAATAAAGCGGTATCCGAAAAGCTTAAAGAGTAGGAAACATCAAAAACTAATTTCTATGAAAAACATTAAAAAAATCTCAAGAACAACCCTTAAAACTATTCAGGGTGGACAAATCAATGAATGCAATGTAAACTCAGATTGTCCTGCAACTTTCGGACAATGCCCAAGATGTGAAGAATTTAGAGGCAGATTGGTTTGTTTTTATCCAAGTCTTTGCGCATAAATTACATCACGATGTCCCAGATTTAAATCCGTGACTCCTTAATACAAAACCTCGCCCTCAGCGAGGTTTTGTATTAAAAAAAGCACAATTCCCTCCCATTCTATCTGAAAAAAAATCTATATTTGTTTCACTAACAAATTAAACACAAATGACTTATGGCATCAACCACAGAAACGGGGCATGCAAAAAACATTGCAAACTTTCAAACCCTAATCGAATTCCTCATTGGCTACGGCTCATCCTACAATCCCTCAAAAACCAGCTTGCAATTGCCCGTACTCATTGCTTTGAAACAATCTGCCGAATTTGCTCTATCAGATGTTTTATCCAATAGCACAATCTACAACGGGAAGGTAAGTGAAAGACAGACAGCTTTCAGCGGCATCAAAACGATGGCGACAAGATTCATCAATGCAATACAGGTTTCAGGTGCATCTGAAGGAAGCATCAAAGAAGCAAAATTCCACAATCGGAAATTACAGGGCAAAAGAGCATCCGCTCCAAAGGCTCCGGCAAATACCGGTGAAGCGGCTCCCGCTATCATTTCCGTGAGCCAGCAATCCTATGATCAGCTTATTCAGCATTTGTTAGGAATTAAAATTGTATTGGAGAATGAGCCCAATTATCATCCTAACGAACCGGAGTTGCTTGTAGACATGCTTACCTCAACCATCACAGATTTACAAAACAAAAATCTGGAAGTAGCAAGAGCTTATGCCAATGTTAACAATGCAAGAATCGCAAGAAATAAGCTTTTGTACGGTGATGAAACCGGGATTTGTGAGACTGCTTCAGACGTTAAAAAATACATCAAAGCTATCTTCGGCGCTACCAGTCCGGAGTTTGCACAGATAAAAGGTTTAGAATTTTCTAAAATTAGTTTTATTTCTCTTTAAAGAAAATAAACGCATAAAAACGAAATCCTCTTTTAAAGCAAGAGGATTTTTCTTACCCGGAATAGAAATAAAACTACTGCAGAAAGAATGTAAGCAACCCAAAAAAGAATTATTTCAACTTGGAAAAGAAATAAGACAACTTAGAAAAGATATTTATTTACCCTGAAAGGATATTTTATTATCTGAAACAGAATTATAGCAACTCAGATCAGGATTATATTAACTC
>NZ_JBFRGA010000295.1:0-2130 GCF_052115105.1 Chryseobacterium sp. 2TAF14 | reverse complement strand
CCTCATCGGTAATTTTATTATATTCTTTTTGTAAATCTGCTTTCAAGCTTGAAAATGCTGCACTCGAAGCTGTTAATTTAAATTTATACTGAAAACGCAAATGTTTATTTCCACTAATCATTTCTCCATCAATCCCCCCATCCTTTCCAGGTGCACTGTATGGAATAGAATGATGACCAAACTCAAAGTAAATTAAAGAATTGCAAAAACGAGTAAAAATATCTGGATTATAAAGAGACCAATCGATTGCCTTCATTGAGAGTCAAAATTATTATAATGGCTTAAATTTATAAAATATATATTGAATATTTAACCATGATTTTGATTACAAAGGATATAACATATAGATTTACCTTATAGATAATAATATCTTAAATTCTTCCAATTTACATACTGTTCCTTTAATAAATGATCAAAAGTCAATGTCGGTCAAATACTACCTATAATGGCAAATAAGTATCTACAGAATTTTAATCTTTTATTTATGCATTTAAAAAGATATGCAGGGAGAAGACGATTTAAGAGGTCTTGCCAAGATCATGGCATTTATGAGAGCGGTAAGCGTTATTTTAGTGCTAATGCATTTTTATTGGTTTTGTTATGGATTTTTCTCAGAACGCAACTGGACCTTAGAACTCATCAATAAAATACTCCAAAATTTAAATAAGACTGCAGGACTTTTTTCTTATAACATCTACTCAAAACTGTTCGCAATTGTATTGTTGGGTTTGAGCTGTCTGGGTACAAAAGGTGTAAAGAATGAGAAGATCACCTGGAAAAAGATCGGCATTACCTTTTCGGTCGGTTTTGTACTATTCTTTATAAATTCATTCCTTCTCCATCTTACGACAAGATTTACAACAATACTTTATATCGCAACAACCGGAATGGGATATATTTTCCTCATGCAATCAGGGGTTTGGATAAGCCGTTTGCTTAAGACAAATTTAATGACCGACGTTTTCAACAGCGAAAATGAAAGCTTTCAGCAGGAAACAAAATTACTATACAATGAGTATTCAATTAACCTTCTCACAAAGTTCTATTATAGAGGACATTGGCATCAGGGATGGATTAATGTCGTCAATCCTTTTCGTGCCACTATTGTCTTAGGGACACCGGGTTCAGGAAAATCATACGCCGTTGTTAACAACTATATCAGGCAGCACATAGAAAAAGGATTCTCAATGTATATCTATGATTTTAAATTTGATGATTTGTCCACCATTGCCTACAACCATCTTTTAAATCATTCAGATGTTTACAAAATAAAGCCAAAATTTTATATCATCAATTTTGACGACCCAAGAAAAAGCCATCGATGCAATCCTTTAAATCCGGATTTTATGACAGACATTTCTGATGCTTACGAAGCGGCATATACGATCATGCTGAATTTAAACAGAAGCTGGATACAAAAGCAGGGAGATTTCTTTGTTGAAAGTCCGATTATCCTTTTAGCAGCGATCATCTGGTTTTTAAAAATTTATGAAAATGGGAAATACTGTACATTTCCACACGCGATTGAACTGCTGAACAAGAAATATGAAGAGGTCTTTACGATATTAACCTCATATTCTGAGTTGGAAAATTACCTATCTCCTTTTATGGATGCCTGGCAGGGTGGTGCTCAGGATCAGCTGCAAGGGCAAATTGCCTCAGCAAAGATTCCTTTATCAAGAATGATCTCGCCGCAACTGTATTGGGTGATGACTGGGGACGACTTTTCTTTGGATATTAATAACCCGCAAGAACCCAAAATTTTATGTGTCGGAAACAATCCTGATCGCCAGAACATCTATTCTGCAGCACTGGGGCTTTATAATTCAAGGATTGTTAAGCTGATCAATAAAAAAGGACAGTTGAAAAGCTCAGTGATAATCGACGAGCTGCCAACGATTTATTTCAGAGGATTGGATAATCTGATTGCTACCGCTCGTAGTAACAAAGTTTCTGTCTGTCTTGGGTTTCAGGATTTCTCACAATTGACAAGAGATTATGGTGATAAAGAAAGTAAAGTCATTCAAAATACAGTTGGCAATATCTTTAGTGGTCAGGTTGTTGGTGAAACAGCTAAAGCATTATCGGAAAGGTTTGGAAAAGTATTACAAAAAAGACAGAGTATATCCA
>NZ_JBFRGA010000294.1:0-3152 GCF_052115105.1 Chryseobacterium sp. 2TAF14 | reverse complement strand
GTAGTAAAATAACTACAAGGGTTATCATTTGGGTTTAAATAGAAAAGTCCTCTAACATTTTAAAAATGTTGAGGACTTTTTAAAATTGATTTTATTTTACATTGCAATGGCAGTTTTTGAAGAATTATAAACAAAAACTTTTTCCAATTGTATAAAAGCATTAATTAAATGGTATAAAGAAATATTTTTTAAGAATAGCTTCTTTATATTTTAGAATTACTCGCTTGTTTTCAACCTTATATTTGTTACAATTTCGTCTTTAAAGTATAGTGATAATGATATAAGGGTATTTCCAAATTTATCTGATTCAACAGGATAAGACCATTTCATGGAAGTATAAATATGTGGCTCATGTCCAAAAATTTCACGTATTTCTTTTTTGCTTTTCCCAATAGGAACTTTAAATTTGAAAATATCATTAACAAGAGTTTTTCTTTTTTCTGGACAGGTTTTCCAAAGGATGCTATCAAATTGATGATTACCAATTTCAAGTAAAAACAATAGCTTTTTTATTAGGTTTGGCATATTCATATAATTATTTAGTTGTTAACCTGAATTTCACTTATCATGCTAAATAGGACATCTTTAAAATTAATTTATAAGGTATATCATTAAAAAATGTCTTATTATAAAGCAGTTGCAGTATAAGTTACTGTTTGYGTRTAAGTTCCGGCTGGTTTACCTAAAATATCTGAAGATGATGAYTTTGCTGCAGGAATCATGTAATCTAAATTCAACGTCAATGCACTTCCAAGCGGAGCGTTTGATACTAAGGTTTGATCCGTTGCAGATAAAACAACAGCGCTTTTTGTTCCGCCCATTGTTCCTGCAGATGCAGCTGCTTTGATCGTCAAAACATTTGCAGGGATTAAGTTGGTTCCATTCATAAAATTAGCGCCTCCTGCTTTTACTTTAACGTTAAAATTCTTAGTTGAAGTAACTTTCAAAGAGTTGGCTTTAGTAACGGTTTGATCAGARTTATARTCTGCTGCAGTAGCATAGTTGAAATCAACTGTATTACCGATTGCAGTACTTCCGGCGTCGATAGAGATYACATCATTCAGGGTAATGTTTACTGTTGTTGTTGCAGTTGTATTTTGAGCYTGAACATTATTAGTTCCTAATACGATTGCTCCGAAAGTTAAGGCTGCGATTRCGAWTTGTTTTTTCATRATAGTAATATTTAATTTTTATTTTTATTTARTTGTTGTTTTGTATACTGCAAATCTACGGCGGCGATAAAAGCTTCTTTGTAGTTGAAAATGGAAGTTSWTGTAGTAAAATAACTACAMGGTTATCATTTGGGTTTAAATAGAAAAATCCCTCAACACTTTGAAAGTATTGAGGGATTTTTTGTTAAAAAGATTGATGTTTACTTACAATGCAGTGGCAGTATAAGTTATTTTTTGCGTGTAAGTACCCTGTGGTTTTCCCAGAAGCACCTTCGATGCTTTTTCCGCCGAAATAGAGTAGTCAATATTTAAAGATTGTTTGGCTCCTGAACCTGCATTACTTACCAAAACCTGATCAGTTGCAGATAGAGTTACCTCATTCATGGTTCCCGCTAAACTTCCACCCGGTATTGCTTTTACCTGTAAAATGTCTACTGGAATTGCATTTGCCCCACTTACAAAGTGTGTGCCTTCAGATTTTACTTTTACATCAAAATTTTTGGAAGAAATAATGACTAAACTGTTGGGAACAGTCACATTTTTTGATGAATTATAATCTGCTGTACTGCCATAATTAAAATCTGGCGGAGAGTGAGGGATTCGAACCCCCGGACCTGATACAGTCAACAGTTTTCAAGACTGCCGCAATCGACCACTCTGCCAACTCTCCTTAAACTCCGATTGTATCGTTGTTTTCAGTGGTGCAAATATAGAATATTTTTTTATTCTGCCAAAGAAAATTTTAATAATTATTTCAGACTTTATATTATTGGTCGAAGAATGAGAGGATTATATTTTTAAGCTTCTTCGATTATTTCGTCATAAACAACAGGATCGGTGATTTCCTGATAGCGTTCCCATTCTGCCTCGAGTGTTTTATCAGTTTTCATTTCCTCTTCAAGTTTTAATGTTTCGCGATATTGCTTTGCTTCAGCCAGAAGTGTCCATTTACAGTTGATTCCGATTGTTTCAAGATGATTTTTCAGATCATTTAAATCAAGCCTGAAAAATTCTTTTCTTGGATTAATTTTATTGAGCTGATTTTTAAGAAATCTCTTGTGAAGCTGCCGTTCCAGAGCAGGAGCATCATCCGAATAGATCATTGCATGCACAYCAAATTCAAACGGAACACTTGCGTCACCAAGTTCACGAACCCTGTCTAAAGGTTCCAAACGTCTCGTCATCCCAATTTTATAAACGTGTTCTCCAAACGAACCAATGTTAGAAATGATATACACATTTCCTGTTTTTGTTTGTTGCGCCATAGAAATAGCTCTTTGATTTTTTTCTTCAGCCTGTTCAAGTTTTCCTTGTAATTCTTCCAGCTTTTGCTGAAAAAGAGCTTTCTGTTCTTCATTGGCTCGGGAAACTTGCGCTTCGGCTTTTTCAATCAATCTTTTTAAAATCTGCTCTTCCTTTTCGGCATCTTTTATTGCTTTTTCAAATTCTTTTCGGGCTTTCTCTTCTTCACGAATCTGTTCGCGAATCTGCCTTTGTTCTTCCAGTTCATTTGCCCGTAATTCCTGTGCTACAACTGCCCATTTCAATTCTTCGAGCCTTGCCTGATGATAAATCTCTGAAATTCTGGCATTACGGAACGCTTTTCCATTAAAATTGACGAGCTGAAAAGCATCCTCGATTTTCTGTTTTAAAATCCCGTAATTATCTTTCTTTACGGTCGACAAAATAGAATCTACTTTTCCGTTATAAGCATCGATTACAAAATTTACTGCTGTTTTTTGCCTTTCATTATCCATATATTCACAGGTTCCGGCTTGTCGGTTGACAATCATCATTTTATTATTTTGGCGTAGCTTTTTAAGGTTTTCACCGGCATCTTTATGGCTGAAATCTTCGGCAAGCTGATCCAAAAGAGTATAACTCGGCACAAGATATTCATTTCCGTAACCTTTGATAACGTTTTTCATAGCCTGGATTCTGCTTGCTATTTCATCGGCTTCTTTCAGGCTTCTGTAGGCA
>NZ_JBFRGA010000293.1:0-2229 GCF_052115105.1 Chryseobacterium sp. 2TAF14 | reverse complement strand
CCACAAACCACAATTCATTCATATCCGAATTTTCAAGAATATAATTCGCCAATATCAGATGCCCAATGTGGATTGGGTTAAATGATCCGAAAAATAAGCCGATTTTTTTCATTATTTCAGGGCTTAGGAATTAGGTTTTAGGAATTAGTTTGCAGCTTGGTAATGAGTGCGTTCAGCATTTTTGAAATTTCTTCTGATTTTTTACTTAAATGATCAAACTCATCAGTATTTAAATAATTTAGATTTTTCGAGATTATCAATTGAGTTTCAAATTCTGCACAACTTCCTCTCGCTATTTTTAAGAATTGTAGGTAATCAATTTGTGATCTCCTGGAATGTCCTTCTGCAATATTCGATGGAATTGAAATTGATGAACGACGAATTTGGCTGGTTAAAGAATAGAGCTCTTCTTTTGGGAAATTTTTGGTACAAGAATAAATATCTGTTACAAGATCTACAGATTTCTGCCAAACAATTAATTCCTTATAATTTCCCATATGTTTTTCTAATCCCTAAAACCTAACTCCTAAAACCTAATCCAGAAATTTCACATCTTTGATATTCAGGCAATGCGTTACATTTCCTTTCCAGTGATTTTCTTCCAGAGTAAAAGCGATATCGAAATTTTTAGTTCTGAAATCGTCTGCAAATTGCCCCAATTTAAAACCTACACATTCAATATTTCTTCCGGTAGATTCCTGTTTAATGTAAAACTTCAGGTGGTTGTTATCTTTACCCATCGTTTTTAGGTAGCCAGAAATTTTCTGATTTCTTAAAACCAGATTAGGTTTCATATTGTGAGGTCCGAAAGGAGCCAGTTTTCTGTGGAAATTAATAAAATCTCTGTTGATTTCATCAATATGCACATCAGAATCTATGGTAATTGACGGCTCTTTTTGATGGTCTTTTATTTTTTCGGCAACAACTTTTTCAAATTTGATCTTAAAATCTTCAAATTTAGATTTCTCCATAGAAAGTCCTGCTGCAGCATGATGACCTCCGAATTTCAGAAAATATTCTGAGCATAAATCTAAAGCTTCATGTACGTCAAAATCTGAAACCGAACGCGCTGAAGCTACCATTTCACCATTATTTCCGTCTGTGAAAACCAAGGTTGGTTTATAATAAGTTTCGGTAAGTCTTGAGGCAACAATTCCTATCACTCCTTTATTCCATTCGGGATGGTAAACTATTGTAGAAAACTTGGCCTGTTGCTGCGATTCTATGATTTGATTAAGCGCCGAAAGAGTAGAGTTCATATCGAGTTCACGTCTTTCATCGTTAAGATTCATAATGTCGCTTACGATTTGATGGGCATGTTTCAGATTGTCAGAAACCATTAGTTCTACGGCAGCTTTTCCATGAGAAATTCTTCCGGCGGCATTGATTTTTGGAGCAATTTCAAAAACAATATTTGAAATTTCGAAATGAGAAAGTTTATCTTCCGGAATCAAAAGTCTCAGTCCCATATTTCGGGTTTTTCTGAGCATTTTGAGTCCCATTTTTGCTAAGACCCTGTTTTCTCCGGTCATTGAAACAATATCGGCAGCAATGGAAATTGCCAGAAGATCTGTTAATTCAAACAGTTCTGCTTCCGGGATTTTATAAATGGTATTCAGACCTTGACAAAGTTTAAAACCTACACCACAACCTGAAAGTTCTTTGAAAGGATATCTGCAGTCGTTTCTTTTAGGATCTAAAACTGCTGTTGCATCAGGAATTTCGTCTCCGGGTAAATGGTGATCACAGATAATAAATTCGATGCCTTTGCTTTTGGCATAATTAATCATGTCGATCGCCTTGATTCCGCAATCTAATGCGATAATAAGCGAAAAGCCGTTTTCTTTTGCAAAATCGATTCCTTCGGTAGAAATTCCGTATCCTTCAGAATTACGATCCGGAATATAATAGTCTAAATATTTTTTTTGAACAATCTTTCTGAGATAAAGATACATCAGCGCAACCGCAGTAGTTCCGTCTACATCATAATCTCCGTAAACCATAATCTTTTCACCGTTTTCTATAGCTGTTGCAATGCGTTCAACTGCTTTCTGCATATCTGCCATCAGAAAAGGGCTGTGAATATCAGTTACATTAGGCTTGAAAAATTCTCTCGCTTTCTGATAATTGTCAATTCCTCTGAGAACTAATAGTTTGGATTCAAAAGTTCCAAAACCAAGCGACGAACTCAATCCATCAACAATTTCTTCATCAGGTTCGGGTTTATAA
>NZ_JBFRGA010000292.1:0-2237 GCF_052115105.1 Chryseobacterium sp. 2TAF14 | reverse complement strand
TTCTTGCAGGCATTGCTATAACGCCTTTCAAAAAATCTCCGTTCGCAACATAATGAACAGCACAAATAGGGCTTAAACATTTCGCCATTATTATTAAGTTGATCATATTGCAAAAAATTATTAGTTGTTTTCTACGTATTTATGAAAATTGTTGAGAATCGCATACCAACCTTCACGCTGCATTTCGACAGGATTTTGTTTTTCAGGATCGAAAATTTCGGTTACTTTGGTTGTATTTTCATCTATTTTCTCAAAAATAATCTCCACTTCTCTTCCGTCTTCCAGATGATATTTTATTTTTTCATTCTGAATGATTTCGTCATAGATTCCTATAAAATCAAACCCGAAGCTTCCATCTTTGGCTTCCATTCTGTTGTTGAATTTTCCGCCGACTTTCAGATCATTCTCAGATTTTGGGCAATGCCAACTTTCGTGGGCAAAATTCCATTTGGTGATATGTTTTGGGTCGTTAAAATAATTCCAGACTTTTTCTACAGGTGCTAAAATCGTAATGTCAATTTTTATTTTATCCATTTAATATTTTTTTGGTGTGTAAAAGAAGGGTAAACTAAACATCTACCCTTTCATTTATTAAATATAAAACTATTTTGTGTATTCTTCGTTATAATTAATCATCCAATGAACACCGAATTTATCCTGAAAACTCCCGAAATAATCTCCCCAAAACTGGTCTTCGATCGGCATTTCAATATTTCCACCTTCAGAAAGACCTTTAAAAATTCGATCTGCATCTTCTCTGGAATCCGGGAAAACCGAAACATAATTGTTGTTTCCCACCGTTAAATTCTGCCCGAAAGACGGCACAATATCTGAAGCCATCAAAAGGTCGCCACCAATCGGAAGAGCAATGTGCATCACTCTGTTTTTTTCTTCATCCGATAAATTTTCCGTTCCTGGAGCGTTACCCATTTTGTGGATTTCTCCAACGAACTCGCCGCCGAAAACAGATTTATAAAAATTGAAAGCTTCTTCAGCTTGTCCGTCAAAATTTAAGTAAGGATTTAGTTTTGCCATGATTTTTATTTTTAAATGTTAGTTTTTTAAACACTAATTTCACGAATGTTTTTCACGAATTACACAAATTATTTATTGTGAAAATTTGTGTAAAGATCTGTGTCTATTAGTGTTTTATTTTAACGCTAAGAGCGCAAAGATTTTTTATTTAATTGAGAATATTTTTCGTTCGCAAAGGCGTTTCACTCAGCAAAGGAATAAACCATCTTTGTCATTCTGGATGAAACGAAATGCAGTGAAGAATCCATTTTAAGACGCTTTTTCAATATTGATTTTAATACTTCATATTTTCATCGAAGTCGTATTTCATTCCTTCGTAATTGAGGATTCTGCGCATCAACCCGATTTGTCCGCAGAGATAATCTTCACGACCGATGCACATCCCAACGAAATTGAGTACATTTTCCGGGAAAAACTCGATATTCATTCCCATCGGAAAAGCTTTTTCTAAATCTTCATCTGAAGCTTCTAATAACCTTTGATAAACAAGAGGCGAAATTTTGTGAAAAGAATCTTTCAATTGCTGTAAAGAAGGATATTCTAAGTTTTCATCCAGCGCTTTTCCCTGAAAGAAAAAATCTTTATACTCAAATCCTTCATTCAAGCCGAGTACGTTTCCCATTGCATAACGCATATCGAGAAAATTTCCAACCATCCAAACGATGTGGTTTGTTCTGCCTTCAATTCTTTTCAAAGCGTCTTCTTCTGAAATTCCGTCAAGAACCATCAGAAAACTCTGGCTGTGTCCTCGAAATGCAGGAATAATGATTTCTAATTTTGATGATTTTGGAGTGTCCATAATAATTAAGTTTAAGGTCTAAAGTTCGAGGTTTAGGGTTGTGAAGGCATCTGTGACATATCTGCAAATGTTACGTTCCAGCCGTGTCCGTTAATGTCCCAGAAAGAATTTTGATACATCCATCCGTAATCTTGTGGCTCTTCATGCTGAGTTGCTCCGTTTGCTACAGCAGCATTTACAACCTGATCAACTTCTTCACGGCTGTTTAAACCAATTGCAACCAAAACCTGTGTTGTATCGCCTTTCGGAACGGGTCTTTCTGAAAAAGTCTGAAAATATTCTTCAGTTAAAAACATTACATAAATAGTATCGCTCATCACTACACAAACTGCTTTATCGTCTGAAAACTGTTCGTTGATGGTGAATCCTACCTGAGTCCAAAACTCTTTTGTTTTCTGAATAT
>NZ_JBFRGA010000291.1:0-2245 GCF_052115105.1 Chryseobacterium sp. 2TAF14 | reverse complement strand
TTGCAGCAGGTGTTATTTGTTTGAAAATCAAAGAAATAAGCACCAATTACAAATTATCATTTAGATAAATTTCTGCTTTTAAAAAACTTTTAAAATTCTATTAAATTATTACCGAAAAAATAAACCTCAACCGAAAGGTTACCTACATCCGAAAGTCTTACGAAACTACAGAAGCAGTTGTTTTTTACAAAGCCTTTCTTTGACCTGATTTCCTACTTTTTAAAGAATTAATTCTCCGTTTTCACGGAAATCTTTTCTGCTTTTGAAAAAGAATTGAGAGCCTGTTTAAAAACATTAAGTCATTAATAATCAATATTTTAAGAAATCAATAAATTGATTTTGATTTAAGTTTAATTTCTTAATGTTAAAAAAAATATCTTATAAAAATTAAACAGGCTCTAAGAGTGCAGCCACACTCAGTCATTCTGTTCCTGGAGGAGATTATAATGTTTGCACACCACAAAATTCCAATATTTCAAAAGTAAAAGGCATCTCTTTAAATGGCATCCTACGCGATTAAGGTATTTTTAATAATTAGTATATGTGAATTGCTTTGTGAATGCAATTATCATTTATTATTTGATAGTTCAAAGTTCAGATTTTTTTTGTTTTTATGAAAGTTTTTTGCCTTGTCTATCCTGTAGTTGCAGTAACTCTTATTTTTCTGAATTATAAACATAAATTTCAATATTCCCGAATTCTCCCGTCATATCAACCGGAATAGACTCTTCTCCTTTTTGGGTAAATACATTTAGAGCGATCATTTGTTCATCAAGTCTTACAGCCATGCAATCTACGGGAGAAGATCTGTTAAACGGGATATTGATCTTGCTGTTGATCCAGACTTTTCCTTCAGGGAAACCTTTTTCCAGCGATCCGGTAAAAAATCCGACCTCATCCCGCTTCCATTGAATCTCCCCAATTGTATTTTCTAATATGATAAATTGAGGCTCAAAAGATTTGTCATCTACACGTAACAGAGCCCTGTAAATTCTATACTTGGAGCTACTTCCCGGCGAGTCCGGAATTCCTAAGGTTCTTCTCCAGTCTTGAATATTTTTATCATCCAAATTGGAGGCGTCTCTTGTCGAGAGATAGCTGATGTGAGAATCTGCTGACCAAATATGACTGTCGAAGGTATTTTTGTCTATTTTAGTCTGAAGATTACTGTTCACGCTGTTTAATTGCTCAAGAACTGTTGATCTGTCGGCTTTGTTGCTATCCAGGTTGTTCAACTGTTGCTGAACTTCAGCATGATCGGCTTTTGTTTCAATTTTAACATTTACGCCGCTTAATTGCTCTAAAACTGTGGCTTTATCAGCTTTAATACTACTTATCGAATTGAATTGCTCCTGAACTGCAGCATGATCGGCTTTTGTTTCAATTTTAATATTTACGCCGCTTAATTGCTCAAGAACTGTGGCTTTGTCAGCCTTACCGCTATCAAATGCGCTGAATTGTTCCTGTATTGCAGCGTTATCAGCTTTTGTCTGAAGTCTGATATTAACATTGTCTAATTGTTCTAAAACTGTGGCTTTGTCAGCTTTAATACTACTTATCGAATTGAATTGCTCTTGAACCGTTGCTTTATCAGCTTTAGTTAGAAGATTGGTATTTAAACTCGCTACTCCGTCTTCTACAAGTTTTATTTTATTAAACTCTACTTGGGCTGTTTCTAAATCTACTTTTGTTGCAAGATTTGTATTTAAAGAAGTAAACTGTTCAAGAACTGTGGCTTTATCAGCTTTCGTTATAAGATTTGTATTTAAGCTTGCTACTCCGTCTTCTACAAGTTTTATTTTATTAAACTCTACTTGGGCTGTTTCTAAATCTACTTTTGATTCAAGATTTGTATTTAAAGAAGTAAACTGTTCAAGAACTGTGGCTTTATCAGCTTTAATACTACTTATCGAATTGAATTGCTCCTGAACTGTGGATTTATCGGCTTTAGTTATAAGATTTGTATTTAAACTTGCTACTCCTTCTTCAACAAGTTTTATTTTATTAAATTCTACCTGAGCTGTTTCTAAATCTACTTTTGATTCAAGATCTGTATTTAATGAATTAAACTGTTCMWGAACTGTKGATTTATCAGCTTTAGTTATAAGATTGGTATTTAARCTYGCTACTCCTTCTTCAACAAGTTTTATTTTATTAAATTCTACCTGAGCTGTTTCTAAATCTACTTTTGATTCAAGATCTGTATTTAATGAATTAAACTGTTCCTGAACTGTGGATTTATCAG
>NZ_JBFRGA010000290.1:0-2276 GCF_052115105.1 Chryseobacterium sp. 2TAF14 | reverse complement strand
CCTACAACCTATCTATTGGTTTGCTGAGTTACATGGTTCATTCATTTTATGAGATGACAGATCCTGATCAGATTAATATTTATTCTTTCCTTTCGTTTTTATCAATTGTGGTGTTTGGTGCGTCACTTACCGGTTTTGTCAATACACTTTTTGGCAAAAGCAAGCTCAGGCTGAAAATTATGCTCGGTATTGCAGCAATGTTTCTTATTATTTTCTATTTCAGCGCAGCATTAGCAGTCAGTTTTGTGTTCTTTTACATATTTGTTGCCGCAATGGAGTCTCTTTACCTTATTATAAGAGCAATGATAAGAAAAGAAAAATCGGCATTTATTGTCGGCGGCGGAATTTTAACTTTCTTTCTCTTCGTTGTCATGGTCATTATATTCAAGATCTTAGATTCTTTGAATATTGCTGATCCCGACAAGCTTTTTGGAGATGATTTCATGGGATATGTTCTTGGTTTTATATTTATCAGTTTTCCGATTTCTATTTCAGCTTATCTGGCTTGGGAATTTGCTTCAACCAATTTGAGTCTCGTAAAACAGCTTGATGAAGTAAAACGATTATCTGATGTAAATTTAAAACAGGAACAGGAAAAGCAGCAGATTCTTCAGGATCAGAATGATTTGCTTGAAAGCCAGGTTGATGAGCGAACTTTTGAATTACAAAAAGAAAAGCAAAAGACAGAAAATTTACTGCTCAATATTCTTCCGCATGAAGTTGCCGAAGAATTAAAGGAAAACGGAAGCTCTGAAGCCAAATATTATGACGAAGTCAGTGTTTTATTTACCGATTTTGTTAATTTTACCCAAAGTTCCGAGAAAATGGGCGCCGAAAAAATGTTGGTTGAGCTCAACGAATGTTTTACCGCTTTTGATTTAATCATGGAAAAGCATGGTTTAGAAAAAATAAAAACCATTGGTGATGCCTATTTAGCGGTTTGCGGATTGCCTATAAAAAATGAATGTCATGCTTACAAAACGGTGTTGGTAGCTTTGGATATTATTGATTTTATTGAAGAAAGAAAAAAGACAAATCCGGATGTTTTAGATATAAGAATCGGGATTAATTCTGGTTCTTTAATTGCCGGAATTGTCGGTGTGAAAAAGTTTGCTTATGATATTTGGGGCGACACCGTAAATACGGCTGCAAGAATGGAGCAAAACAGCGAGAAAGGGAAAATAAATATCTCAGAATCTACCTATCAACTGGTAAAAGAAAAAATAGTCTGCGAATACAGAGGAAAAATTCACACCAAAGGAAAAGGAGATATGGATATGTATTTTGCGTTGGAAACGATCAAGTAGATGAAAGAAAATAGATAAGAGATAAAAGACTTACAATCACACATCTATTCTAACGAATATATTTTAATTAATTAAATATCTTGCTTAAAAGATTATCATAAATGAATGTATTGCGTGTTCTTAGCTAAGTGAAACGTCTTTGCGAACGAAAAATATTTTCAAACATTAAAAAAATCTTTGCGTTAAAAATTTTCGCATTATCCAAAGATTCAAATTTTAAAAAAAACATTTTCTATTTTAAATATGGAATACGAAAAACTAAATAAAATAATATTAAAAAGACTCAGGGAAAATCTTCCTGAGCATCTTTCTTATCACAGCGTGATGCATGTAAAAGACGTAATAGATTCCGTAGAAAAAATTGCAAAATCTGAAAACGTGAATGATGAAGATCTATTATTGCTTAAAACCGCAGCATTGTTTCACGATACCGGGTTTTTGTTCGGGTCAAAAAATCACGAAGAAAAATCTTGTGAAATTGCCGAAGAATATCTTTCCGAATATGGATATTCAGAATTGCAGACCGAAAAGATAAAAGGAATGATCATGGCGACAAAAATTCCTCAGACTCCGCACAATCATCTGGAGCAGATTTTAGCTGATGCCGATCTGGATTATCTGGGAAGAGACGATTTTTTTACCATCGGCAATAAGCTTTTTGAAGAGCTTTCGATGTTCGGAATCGTCAATTCTGAGCGCGACTGGAATCTTTTGCAGGAAAAATTCCTGGAGAGCCATCACTATTTCACCGAAACTTCCATCAAAAACAGGAAAGAAAAAAAGCAGGAAAATTTAGACATTATTAAATCAAAACTAAAAAACGACTAATCATTTTATGAGTTCTTCAACTAAACATGGCCCGCTGTTTACTCTTTCAGATATTATTTATCTCGTTTTGGGAGTTATTTCTGCGAGTTTTGCTTTAAAATCTTTCCTCGTTCCTAATCACTTTTTAGATGGTGGTGTTAC
>NZ_JBFRGA010000289.1:0-2324 GCF_052115105.1 Chryseobacterium sp. 2TAF14 | reverse complement strand
CCTTAATGGTAAAAAATAAATTATAAATTTAAACAGGCTCTAATAATTAAAATTTTCTGTTTTGAAAGGTTTAAGCTGAGCTATTTTTTTACCGATTCCCGGGTGATGTCTGCTTTTTTATTTCTGGGTTCATCATCTTCAAAATCGCAACGGCATGAGACGGATGCTAAACTAAAAATACACAGAGTAAGAATGGCAATCTTTGATTTCATATTTTATTTTAAAATTAATAGTTTATTGATTTCGCTTTTAAAACAGCCTAAAATAAATTCGGTGTAGTATTTTTGGGCTTCCAAAGCCTGTGTTTTGGGGTGCAGCTCAAGTTTTTTAGACAAGATTATTTCACCTTTGTAAGCGAAAGAGTAATAAGAAAATATTTTGTAAGTCGAGTTTCTGATCGGCGTAGCGTAGCCTGTAACTGCGATAGACCAATCGGTTTCGAATAATTTGGCTACATTAATTGCCATTGTTTCAGCAATATTTTCAGAAACGCAATCGCAGAGATTTGCCTCTTCATAGTCTACATTTAGTAGCTTCACCTTTTGCTCTAAGGCATAAGCTGTAACGCCGCCTTTATAAAACATTGATGCATTTGGCATTTGCGAAAAAGACAGCTGAAGCAGCCCCGAAGTAACGCTTTCTGCAATAGAAATTGTTTCGTTGGTTGTTACTAATGCTTTGCTGATATAATTGAGTAAGTTTTCCTGGAATTCCATAGTATCTATTTTTAATGAAGTTGTGAGATGTTCATGTATTTTTCAAAATAATGGAGGTCATTTGTTGTTTCCAGTGTAAGATAAAACATGATTTGCTTTGGCTCCCGCAAACTGATATTTTCTAAACTGTCGAATTTTGCGATCATTGCTCTTGCAGATCTGTTATTCAGCTCCGGATTTATTACAAACAGCAAAAAAATGTTTTCGTTAATTTCTTTTGCGTAGATCACAGATTCGCTTTCAATCCATTTTCCGTAATTGGGTATCTCGGTAAAATCGTCCTGATTAATGAATTTTAAAATTTCATTGAAGTTCATATTTTATTTGGTGTTGGTTATGGTTATTTTTCAGTTTATAAAAACAGATTTTCGGTAATAAAAGATTAGCTCTTCCTCCACAAAGAAGTAATCATAATGATGAGAAAAACTGGGTAAAAATTGAATGTTAAAAATCAAGAAAAACTTTTAACCTGTTGTGTGGTATTATTCATATGTATATTGTTTTTAGGTGATTGGTGGTAATTTATCGTTAATAATTTTTCCTATAAAAGTGTGAATTATTGTCTGCAATAATACTCAAATATAATGCTCAAAAAGCTATTTTATATATGATTTAGGTCATATTTTAATAACAAATTTTACGATCTTTGATTTTAACCAGATTATCTTTTTCCATTTTTTTTATGGTTCTAATAATGGTTTCTACACGCAATCCTGTAAGATCGGCAATCTGCTGTCTTGTAAGCTTTATATTGAAAGAATGCGTATCCTCACAATCTGAATAGCTTTTAAGGTAATTAAAGAGTCCTTTTATTCTTGCTAAAGGGTTTTGCGATGCCATATTTTGCATCATGATCGTCTGATAATACAACCTGTGAGAAAGACAGGCATTTAGCTCCAAAGAAATATGAGGATTTTCTTTAATTAAATTGATGAAATTTTTTCTGGGTACACGTATAAGTGTGGTGGGTTTCAGAACAACAGCATTTACAGGATACTGCTTATCGATGAAAAGCAGCGGGTCGCCGAAGCTTTGCCCTTTTCCTAAGATATTATGAATAAACTCCTTCCCTTCGTCGTTATAATTATTAAGTTTCACAGAACCCTCTATAATTTGAAAATAAAATGACGGAGATTCTCCTTCCCGGAAAATTGCTTCTCTTTCTTTATAAGTTTTATTTTCTGCACTATAAGATTTTAGCAATTGTTCATCGATCTTCATGCAACTAATGGTTTTCATGGTGTTGTTCTTTTATTTTAGCCTTAATTCGGTGTAAGCGATGACTTTAATTGTTTATTCTGAATATTTTATTTTATATAAAGCTTAGAGCCTGCTTAAAATTTATTTAATCTTTTTTATGCATTATCTCTTAATTCTCTAAATTAAATAAACTTTGTTTATTCTTATCTTTAACATTAAGAATTTTAGATAATTAAACTGTATATGATTAAGGTAACAATGAATTGTTTTTTATTAAGTTTTTTAAGCTAAAAGGTCTTAATTTCTTAATGTTAAAAATATATTCAATATTTAAACAGCTTCTTAATCTTCACGAATTTTATTTTTAAAAAGCAAACTATTAATCATTAAAAAGCAAACTATTAATCA
>NZ_JBFRGA010000288.1:0-3309 GCF_052115105.1 Chryseobacterium sp. 2TAF14 | reverse complement strand
TTGAACGGAGCTCTTTTTTATTTTTTGGTGCAACCAATAAATAAAAAAAGCGGGAGTGGAAGCAGGATAAGCTGCCCAAAAAACAATAAAATGCTTTATATTATTAAAAATATCTAGGCAAAAAAGACCGTCTTTTCGGGACAGTCTTTTATTCGAATCTCTATAAACCTCGATGAATTGCCGTTTATGCAGTTGGCCAGATTCCCTCGTAAGCAGAGTTACCGTAGTTGATTTTCTCGGCACTCACTACAAAGCTTATCAGCATTGAGTTTTCGTCTACCGCATCGAAGTCTACTTCGTGCTGGATCACATAACCGTTTTCCCAGCTTAGAGTAATCAGCGTTCCTTCTTCGTGAGATTTGTTGAAGGTGATCTCTCCTGTTGTAGGCTTGTATTTTCCGTTTAGTAATGACTCAAGGATGTCAGATTTTTCTGTTGCCTCGATCGTTAATTTGATAAGCGCATTTGACGGGTCTGATGCTACTCTACCTGAAACGTCTGTTGATCTTGAAACGCTGTAGTTCAGCTTTAATAATTTTTGACCTTCGCTGCCGTTGAATTTTAAGATTCCTCTTGAATTTGCTGCCATGATAAGTAAATTTTAATCGTTACTATTTTTTGTGATTTCTATAACCCAAAGATAAATACACCAATAATATTCCTGAAATTTTTATACGTGTTTTTTAAWTTTTGTAGTAATTCTACGATTTGGTGTAGTAGAACTACGATGGCGCTGTAATGCTTTAAGAAAACAGATTATTTGTGCAACTTTTAATCATTAATATATAAAATTACAGGTTCTACGCTATTGGTATTCATAATTTGATTAAATTTACCACCATTCCACACAGGAATACAGATGGAAAATTAATGTTAGTTCAAAATACTTATGACAAAGAAAAATGCCACTATCTATGATATTTCGAAAAAGCTAAACGTAAGTGTGGCAACAGTTTCCAGGGCATTGAATGATAATCCCCGAATCAGCCAGGCAACGAAAGACCTTGTGATGAAAACGGCAAAGGAAATGAATTATAAGCAAAATAACCTTGCCAAAGCCCTAAAAAGCGGGGAAACCAAAAACGTAGGAATCATTGTTCCGTACATTAATACCAACTTTTTCTCATCTGTCATCCGTGGAATTGAAGAAGAACTTTCCCTTCACGGCTATCATGTGATTATCTGCCAAAGCCACGAAGATGTCTTAACCGAAAAAAAGCATCTGAATACTTTACTGAATGCTCAGGTTGACGGGATTTTCATGTCTGTTTCGCGTACCACCATAGACACGGAACACATTCAGCAGATTTTAAATACGACAAATACCCCGATTATATTTTTTGACAGAAAGAAAGACATCGCGGGAATTAGCACTGTTACGATTGATGATTACAAAGGCGGTTACATGGCGACGGAACATCTTATTTCTGAAGGTTATAAAAACATCTGCCACTTTGCCGGAGATCTTAATCTTGAAATTTACCAAAACCGTCTGAAAGGTTATAAGCAAGCCTTAATTGACCACAAATTTCAGGTAAAAGAGGAAAATATCATCTCTACAGGAAGCTCGATTGATGCCGGAATAGAGGCCATCAAAACTTTATGGAGCCGGCCTTCAATTCCCGATGCGATTTTTTCTGCCAGTGATTTTGCAGCGTTGGGCGCTTGCCAGGAACTGAAAAAACGTAAGATAAAAATTCCGCAGGAAGTTGCCGTAATCGGTTTCTCAAACGAGCCTTTCACCCAATTTATGGAGCTACCGATGAGCTCGATGGATCAGACTCCTGTTATTATGGGAAATATGGCAGGACAGGTTTTTTTAGACCATATTAAAGATAATTCTTCAGGCGTTTCTATTGAAAAAAAGGTTGTACTTGCACCGAAAATTTGTGTAAGAAAGTCTTCAAAAAGAAAATAATTTTTTTTATTAATTTTCTTTTGTCTTAAAACAAAAGAAACAAAAATTCAAGACTTGGAACTGAAAAGCTAAAAATAATCGATACTCTCTAAAAATTCTAAAACTTGCGCGAGTTCAAGATGAGTACTTTGATTGCTAATTGGTGTCGCGCTTCGAACAGAAGAATTTTCTTAACGTTCGCATCGCTTATTTTCTTGACGCTTTCATTTCCTATGTCACTTTTACAATTAACTAGGTTTATAATTATTTTAAAAATTACTCTTTGCATTAAAATTTTTTCTACCTTAGTTTTCCCAAGATAAAAAAACACACGATTTTATATAAATAGTATTAATCTTTAAAATCAAAAATGATGGGATTAACAAATTTAAACTCCACGCATTTGAGCAGTGCAAAGATCACTGCGACACAGGATGCCATTGCGGCATTGGAAGCAGCGCTTGCTGAAATCACAATCAACCTTTCACCCGAAGACCGTAAACGCTACGGAAGCATCAACGAGCAAAACAAACTTTTCGTGAACAAAGTCTACGACTACAATCAAAGCCAGCCCAACCTGAGCTCGCCCGAAGTAGACTGGGAAGAATTTAACAGAGATCACAGCTCCCGAAGAAACATGGAAGCCATGATCAGCAGACTTGAAAGCCTTATCACAAGAATGACCAATGCCAAGATTCTTCACGATTACGACAATTATCAGGCAAGTCTTGTAGATTATGCTTTCACCGCCTATAAAACGGGTTCGTCGGCACCGGGATTTGAAGACAAGTACAAAGATCTGAAACAGTTCTTTGTAAAAAATTCAACTTCTACGGCTCCACCTACTCCACCGGAGGAGAAAAAGTAAAACAACAATCATCAATGACCCCTTCAATAATCTGGAGGGGTATTTTTATGCTTTAGATTTTCGCATGATGGGTTTAGATACGTTATTTAATTCTCGGGGGAAGTTCTTCAACTCCTCCCGATACGTTTCTCATAGATGCAGAGGCGTCTTTCAGTCATCTGGAGACGTTCTGTGGTGGTCTGGAGCCGTTGTTTACTACTCTGGATACGTTCTCAATAGATCGGATGCGGTCTTTTACCTATCCGGACCTATCTTTTACCTGTCGGGATAGGTTGGGTAACATGTCTGGATGTATTGAGAACCTCATCGGAGGCGTTGATAACCCCGCCGGACTTCTGATGAACTTATCGGGAGAGGTGGTGCAACGTATCGGAAGCTTTGTGGAACGTGTCAGGACTTCTTCGAAACGTATCAGGATAGGTTTTGGGCGTGTCGGTTGTGGTGCGGAAAGTAGAATTTGGGATTGGGACGTGGAGGGACAGGTTTTGTTATTGCTGGAGCGAGCGTCTCGCTCGTATATCTTTCCTAAATGGACACGCTGGAG
>NZ_JBFRGA010000287.1:0-2358 GCF_052115105.1 Chryseobacterium sp. 2TAF14 | reverse complement strand
ACCAATAAGACCGCCATCAATATCCGGTTGAGAGAAAATTTCTTTAGCATTGTCTGGTTTTACAGAACCTCCGTAAAGAATAGAAATTTCGTCAGCAACTTCCTGCCCGTATTTTTCAGCAATAATTCCTCTGATGTGAGCGTGAATTTCCTGCGCCTGTTCTGGAGTAGCAGTTTCTCCCGTTCCGATTGCCCAAACCGGTTCATAAGCGATCACCACTTTTTTGATTTCCTCTGCAGAAAGTGTAAAAAGTGCGGTTTCAGTCTGCGTTTTTACCACATCAAGATGCTGTCCTGCTTTTCTTTGCTCCAAAGTTTCACCGTTGCAGTAAACAGGAATTAAACCTTTATCTAAAGCCAGCTTTACTTTTTTGTTGCAGCTTTCGTCTGTCTCACCGTGATATTGTCTTCTTTCAGAATGACCGATCAGTGAACCTGTTGCGTCGATCGATTCCAACATATCTGCAGAAAGTTCGCCCGTGTAAGCTCCGCTTTCAAATTCGCTCATGTCTTGAGAAAATACTCCGATTTCGTCTTTTTCAAAGATGTCTTTTGCCATCATTAAATACAAAGAAGGCGGTGCAATCCAGACTTCACAGTTGGTAGCATTGTTGGTTTTATAGCTTAATAACTGAATCATTAATTGTTGAGCATCAATGACGTTCTTGTTCATTTTCCAGTTTCCTGCAACTATTTTTCTTCTCATAGTTCTATATTATCTTTTTGTTTCTTTTGTTTTTATAATTTTTTTTAAACGCAATGCTCGCAAAGTTTTCTTTAAATATCTTGAAAATATTTTTCGTTCGCAAAGGCGTTTCACTCAGCCATGTTTGCAATTAGCCTTTGCTGAACATAAACTGAAAGTTTACGAACGTAGTTCAGCCTTTGCGAATGAAATAATGATTACTATTTAATATTTACCTTGCGAACGTTACGTTAAAAATAAGTCTTAGTTATAATTTTACTCGTTTTATACTATTTATTAATTCCCTCCAGTTTAAACATAAAAGCATATTCCAGCGCAATGTCTTTCAGGTAATCAAATCTTCCTGAAGCTCCGCCGTGACCGTATTCCATGTCGGTTTTTAAGAATAAAACATTTTTATCGGTTTTTAAATCTCTTAATTTTGCAACCCATTTTGCAGGCTCAAAATACTGTACCTGAGAATCGTGCAAACCCGTTGTTACCAATAGATTCGGATAGTTTTTTCGCTCAATATTCTCATACGGAGAATAAGACTTCATATAATCGTATGCTTCTTTATTGTTCGGATTTCCCCATTCATCATATTCATTCGTTGTCAAAGGAATGCTTTCATCCAACATCGTATTTACAACATCTACAAACGGAACCTGTGCGATTGCTCCATTCCAAAGCTCGGGTTTCATATTCACAACTGCGCCCATCAAAAGTCCACCTGCACTTCCGCCTTGTGCGTACAAATGTTTTGGAGAAGTGTATTTTTCTTTCACTAAAAATTCTCCGGCATCGATGAAGTCGGTAAACGTGTTTTTCTTTTTCATCATTTTTCCGTCTTCATACCATTGTCTTCCCATTTCCTGGCCGCCACGAATGTGTGCAATTGCAAAAGCAAAACCGCGGTTTAAAAGACTCAGCCTTGTACTGCTGAAAGTAGCATCCATCGAACTTCCGTAAGAACCGTAAGCATAGAGTAGAAGCGGGCTGTTTCCGTCTTTTTTGTATCCTTTTTTATAAACAATGGAAATCGGGATCTTTGTGCCGTCTTTTGCAAAAGCAAAAAGTCTTTCCGTTACATAATTGGCTTTATTGTAACCGCCTAAAATTTCCTGCTGTTTTAGTAAAGTTCTTTTTCCTGTCTGTAAATTCTGCTCATATTGCGAACTTGGCGTAATCATCGAAGTATATCCGAATCTGAAATTATCGGTATCATATTCAGGGTTTCCTGACGGATAAACGGTGTAAGTAGGCTCATCGAATTTTAAAAACTCTCTTTTATGGGTTCTTCTGTCAATAATAACCAGTTGTGAAAGTCCGTTTTGTCTTTCACTGAAAACCAGGTAGTTTTTAAACTCAGTGATTCCTTCCATCAAAACATCTTTTCTGTGCGGGATAAAATCTTTCCAGTTTTCAACGCCTGTTTTATCCAAAGGAGTTTCCATTACTTTGAAATTAAGGGCGTCTTTGTTGGTTGTGATCAGAAATTTATCTTCCAAAGCAGTTACATCGTACAAAACGTCTTTCATTCTGGGCTGGAAAACCTTGAAAGTTGCGTTGGGATCGTCTGCATTAATGTATCTTGTTTCTGAAGAAGTTGTCGCCGAAGAAACGATCATAATGATTTTTTCGTTCTTCGATTTTCCAACACCGATATAATTG
>NZ_JBFRGA010000286.1:0-2378 GCF_052115105.1 Chryseobacterium sp. 2TAF14 | reverse complement strand
GGCCGATACTGCATAAGATGAATAAAATCTATGCTGCTCAATCAACGCAATGAGTTCCTTTTGCCACATTTCTTCCGTTTCAAAAAGCTGCCCAATTGCTTCTCTTTCAAGTCTAAGCTGATCCATCCGATCTACTAATATGTGATCTGCCAAGTCAAAAAAAGTGGCATCATACATAATAAGCTCGAGAAACCCAAAAGTAACCTTATCTTCAACTGCCATAATCAATAGAGCTACCATTTGGATGTATTTGTAGTTGACACCCTGTGATTTTAAAAAATCAGCAGCCAACATTGCAACTTTAATATGGTTTCCACAGAAAAGATACGTGGTATTGTAGAACCATAGAGCAGTTTCCAAAACAAATCTCCCGTACTCGTTCAGTTTTTCGTTAACGGCCAGTTCTCTGGATTTTTCAACCATAAGAATAGCGTGCTGAAAGTCGTGATAGAGGTAGGATTTATTGGGATATGATTTAAAAATTGATTGGACATGTTCAGATACATTGAACAATACTTTATCTATATTCATTTTTCTGTATTTTTTTTAATCATTGGAAAGTTTAGAGATGCCTCTATTTGAATTTCAAAAACGATAAAAGAAGACCGGAAGACGGCCTTCTTTTATCAAAGCATCGAATTAGGATTATGTAATTTGCTTAAATAATTAACACATCTTATCAGTATTCACCCAGTAAAGGTTGAACGCTTTGGAGATAATCTTCCATTCGCCATCGATCAGCAACATAGACAGATAGTCGGTTGAACCAACCCCGCCCTGTAGATTTTCCAGTTCTACCAGAACTACAGCAGCCGTTTCGGCTTTATGTAAAATACTTATATGAGATTTAACATCAGGCGCAGGTCCGTTTTCGGCTGTGAAATCAAATAAGAATTGAAGTTTTGTAGTCAGCT
The DNA here is from genome assembly GCF_052115105.1 of Chryseobacterium sp. 2TAF14. Lineage (NCBI taxonomy): Bacteria > Pseudomonadati > Bacteroidota > Flavobacteriia > Flavobacteriales > Weeksellaceae > Chryseobacterium > Chryseobacterium sp. 2TAF14. The sequence goes on along the minus strand of NZ_JBFRGA010000286.1, from coordinate 1,464 downwards.
TACCATCAGGCATCGTACCCGCCATCAATCCATCTGGATGAAAGGTCTGTTTCAATTGGTCTACGTTACCGGTTTTTAGGCCATTAACATATATTTGTGCTACATTAAGGATCGCATTATAGTCAGCGATTGAATTGACATTGTCAGTGTTTTGCATTGTGATAAAATTTTAAATGTTTACGTTTAGTATAACCTGAAGTGTTCAGGCTGTTTTTTGTTTATTTTTAATTTAATGTGCGTGGGATAACTGATATACCTTAGAGATAATTTTCCAAGATCCATTGATTTTCATCAGCGAAAGATAATCTGTGGAATTTTGACAAGGAGAGGTATTTTTAAGTTCAGCAAGCACCAAAGCTGTATTGTCCGTTAGATGAAGGATAGTATTCTTGGAGGTGACATAAGGAAGAGGACCATTTTTTTCAATGGTATTATATAAACGTTCAATATTTCCTTCACTCGTTTTATTTTCTACAGAAAAGCCATACATGATCGCATTATCGTGAAAAGCTTTCTTTAGTAGATCTACACGCCCAGATCGTAATCCCACAATATAAATTTCGATTATCGCAAGGATTGCTTTTTTATCTTCCGCTTTTGAGATGATCGCATCTGCGGATTCATGTTTAGGTGTTTCCATAATCTTTGAATATCATGGTTTACTTTGCGTAGGACAAGTGATATACCTTGGAAATGATTTTCCACTCTCCGTTGATTTTCATTAATGACAGATAATCAGTAGAATTTTCATGCGGAGCGGTGGTTTTAAGTTCCGCAAGTACAGTAGCCGTGTTGGAAGTTTGATGTAACACGCTGTTTGTAGAGGTAACATTTTTAAGGGCTCCAAATTTTTCAATGATGTCATAAAGATGCTGTACACTGCCTTCTGTTATTTTATTTTCAATAGAATAACCATACATAATAGCTTCTTTATGAAAGCATTTCTGTAAGAGGTCAACGCGACCAGTTCGCAGGCCTTCAATGTAAGTATCAATGACAGCTAAGATTGCTTTCGTATCTTCAGATCTTGACGTTGATACTTTGTGTGATTTCGGACCGCTTATTTCCGCATAATCTGCTTGGCGGTGCTCGGATTTCTGATTTGCTAATACTCCCAGAGAGCATAGGCTTAATAATACCAGGAATGCATTTTTCATTGCTTTTATTTTTATCTAAAGCAAAATTATGCTGATTTCCTCGGAGTTATTTTTCTAAAAAGTTTATTGTTTTGTTCTAYTTAGTTCAATTTTAACCATCATGCTTTTTTATACCACAATCTAGGTATCCTGTCGTAAACTGGTCGGGATAATACCGTGATATTGTTTAAAAATCCTTGAAAAATGTGACACATTTTCAAAACCGACAGAATAGCAGATATCGGATACAGTCATAGACGTAGTTTCGAGCATTTCTTTTGCCTTATTTAACCTTTTTTCACGTATATAGGTAGCAGGTGGTACATTG
>NZ_JBFRGA010000285.1:0-2422 GCF_052115105.1 Chryseobacterium sp. 2TAF14 | reverse complement strand
ATGCATGATACATTGCAGCAACATCAGCAAAATAAGTTTGATGGTTTGATACGAAAAGTACATTAGAATCCGGAAGATCTACCAGATTTTCTGTTCCGGTGATTTTAAGCTTGTTGAAACCATTGAATCTTCTGTAAGAAATAATTCCCAGAATAAAAATGATTAATCTTTTTAAGAAATAAGGTGTTCCGAATGAATCGGTAAAAATGTTTTTCTTCGCCATTTTTCAATTAAACATAATAGTTGCAAAGTTACATTTTTTTAATCAACTGGCTGAATTCGCTTAAGATCATCGCTGTGGCTCCCCAAATGATATATCCGTTAAAATTAATGACCGGAACTTCATGACCTCCTGCTCCCGGAAGTGCCATAATTTCAGGGCTGTCCGGTAAATTTAAAAACGAAGTAATAGGAAATTCTATCACTTCTACCGCTTCACTTTGCTGCAAAATAAATTCAGGATTTTTTTTGGTATAAGAGATAAAAGGATACACATAAAAATTACTTGGCGGAATGTAAATAGGAGAGAGCTCCCGTATAATTCTCACATAATGTTTTTCAATGCCAATTTCTTCGGAAGTTTCGCGTATTGCGGTTTGGGCAAAATCTTCATCCATTTCTTCGCGTTTTCCGCCGGGAAGTGAAATTTGCCCGCTGTGACGGTCTCTTTCGTTTTTTGATCTTACAATCAGCGGAAAATGCCATTCATTATCTTTTAGATATAAAACAATATTTACCGCTGCAAATTTCGGATTTTTTTCTAAAACCTCATCGTATGTAAAGATAGGACGGGAAGGAGGTGAAAAAATTCCGTGTGCGTTGGCGCCTGCCAATTCAGCATTTTTTATTTTTCGTAGTAAATCTTTTCCAAAACTCATAGTTCAAATTTACTAATATATCTTGTAGAAAGGAAGTAAGAAAATGTTAATTAAAGATAATTTCAAGATAAAGGGGATAGTTTTTTAGTTGATAGTTGTTGGTTGATGGTTTGAGATTCAATGTTTAATATATTTTCAGAACTTATTTTATCTGAAAATAAAAAAGCCTCCAGATTTTTGGAGGCTGTAGAATGTTTTTTAATTAGAATATCCGCTCAATTCTTCTTTTTCTGAATTGTAGATTTTGTATTCTAAATACTTGAAAGAATCCCTCGGAATAATGGTGACCCATTTTTTATATTTCAAAAACCATTTCATTTGTATGCTTTTAATACCTTTAGTAAGGTAAGCTTCCACGAAAGGGTGTACATGCAGGAAAAGTTTTCCTTTTTCTTTCTGCATAATGGTTCTGATGGTGTCTCCCATTTTCTCAACAATTACGATCGGAGCTACAATTTCTCCGTCTTTGTTGGGATTTTCTTCTTTGATGTCGATTTGTTTTTCCGGACGGTTTCTTTGTCTTGTGATTTGTATCAATCCAAATTTACTTGGCGGTAAAATCTTGTGACGGGCTTTGTCGCGGCTCATTTCTGTTTTAAAATGCTCATACAAATCTCTTCTGTGATCGGGGTTGGTCATGTCGATAAAATCTACAACGATGATGCCTCCCATATCGCGAAGACGCAATTGTCTTGCAATTTCTGTGGCTGCCATTTTGTTCACGTGTAATGCGTGTTCTTTATTGGCAGTGTTTCCGGTGGTAATGTTGTTTCCGGAATTTACATCGACTACATGAAGTGCTTCTGTGTGCTCGATGACAAGGTATGCACCTTTTGAACTTGGAATATTTACGTGTTTTCCGAAGCTTTGTTTTAGCTGCTTTTCAACGTTATAATATTCGAGGAGAGGAATGTGGGAGTCGTAGAACTGAACGATGTTTTTTCGTTCAGGCGCTATTACTTCCAGATAATTTTTCATTTCTTCTACCATTTGCTCGTCGTCACAAATGATATTTACAAAATCCTGATTGAAGTTATCTCTCAGGATAGATGATGCTTTATCATCTTCACTCAAGACCTTAGAAGGTACTTTGTTTTTCTGAATATTCTTAAAAGTATTCTCCCATTTCTGAATCAGCTGATTCATATCATTGTGGAGGTCTGCTACTTTTTTACCTTCTGCTACCGTTCTGATGATGACGCCGAAACCTTCCGGCTTTATACTGTCGATCAAAGTGCGAAGTCTTACTTTTTCTTCAGAACTGCTTATTTTTTTTGAGATTGAAACTTTATTATCGAAAGGTATCAAAACCAAAAAACGTCCTGTTAAAGAAATTTGGGTAGAAATTCTCGGTCCTTTTGTGGAGATAGGCTCCTTGGTAATTTGCAATAAAACGATATCATCTTTAGCGATGATCTTATCTACAGTCCCGTTTTTGTCGATTTCAGGCTGAATTTCAAAATTCTTCAAGCCTGATGAAGCCTGTTTTTTAGAAACCGAATCTTTTAAAAATTTCCGGTAGGTAAGGTATTGCGGTCCCAGAT
>NZ_JBFRGA010000284.1:0-3092 GCF_052115105.1 Chryseobacterium sp. 2TAF14 | reverse complement strand
ATGGTACTGCGAATAGCGGGAGAGTAGGTCGCCGCCAGTTTTTTTAAAAAAGTCTCATACATTTATTTGTATGAGACTTTTTTTTGAAATAAGCTTAAGAAATCGAAGCTCAAAAATCAAAGAGTATCTTTGCTTATGGCTTATGGCAGAGGAAGCTCCGTAGATTCTGTGTTAATTTCCAAGAAAAGTTTTAATTTTTTTTAGATTTGTAATTCAAAACGGCTTTATGCTAGTTTCCAGGAGAGTCAGTAACTATTACGGCTCTCTTTTCTTGTTGATAATCTTCGTTATATTTCGTTTTATTTTTCCAAAGAATGTAAAGTTCCAGCATTTTTCTCTGAACAGCTACCAATGCTTTCATTTTAATGCCGTGTTTTCCTACTAATCTGGAGTACAATTCTTTGTGTATAGGATTGTATTTACAGCAGATAATGAAGGTAAATGCAATGATTTACGTATATGGCGGTTTCCTTTTTTTGAAAGTTTAGGTTTTCCTTTTACGGATGTTCCCGATTGCTTTTCTTTGATGTCCATTCCGGTATAACTTGTAAGTTGTTTTTTATTTCTTATCAACTCAAAACCATTGGTTTCTGCCAGAATGATAACAGCTGTCAGTTCTCCCATTCCAGGTATTGTAGAGATTGTGCTTACTTCTTGTTTTATCGTTGGATTCTGATTCAAAATTATGGAAATTTCTTTTTTTATTTCCTGTTCCTGCTGGTTGAAGACTTTTATCAATTTATTGATTCTTTCCAGACTTCCAAAATTAGGAAATGCTTCACTTTTTTCTGCGTGTAAACGATTTTTAGCCATTGTTCTTTGCTCGACAATTTGATCTCTTTCACGGGTTAATTGTTGCAAAATTCGATAGGTTTGATTAGGTTTTTTCCAATTTTCCAATTTTCTTTCCAAACCAAATCTTGCAATTGCTTGGCTACAGGTTTTATCGGTAATGGTTTTTACATCCAAAGTCCGTAAATAATTGCTGATTTTGTTGGGTAGAACAATACTTGTATCAAAACCGTTATCTACCATGAAATGAGCAAATTTTTGATGATAAACACCTGTTGCTTCCATCACCACCCGAGTAGAAACGTCTTTCACCGTATTTTTCAAAATCCATTTATTCAACGCCACAAAACCGGTTTCTTTGTTTCTGAAAACCCGATGCGAATAAATTTCAATGCCTAAATCCTCATTTAGTTTGCCTAAACTTACTTCTAATTCTTTTTGAGAAACATCAATTCCCAATACTTGCTTTAAAACCTTCATTTCAATACATGTTTAAGTGATAAAATTGACAATTAGTAGATGAAAAATTCCCCTTCGTCTTCTCTCCTGATTGGATATTCTGGATATAGTCCTAAAAACGGTGGTCTAATCCTTACATTCTGTTCAGACACTAAGAAATTATAAAAGAATGAGGCTAAATCTACGGATGAATATACTTTTCAAAAGTTATTAAGGAGCAGTTCTGTTCTCATTCTTTATCATCTTTATTATTCAAATTTATACATTGGCAAACATAGGAGAAGCAGGTCTGTTAATAGCATTTAGTATCATTGTTTGTATGGGAGCCCCGTAGGGGCGGACTATCAATCACACAGATCTTTTAAAAACGATAGGATTATCATTATATCCTCTGAAAAATTGACACGAAATGGATCTAAAAATATCTCATTTTATTTTTTATAGATTACAATTTAAACTTAAAATATATCGTTGTAATTAATCTCATTATTAAAACAATATTTGCACACGCATAAAAAGAAAATCAGATAGATTTTTTATAATAATTAAGATTGGTTTTATGGCGGATCTATTATAAAAAGTTAAAGATTAAACAAAAATCAATTCAGTTTATTCTGCCCCAAAACCCACCAAGTTTTTCTAGTTACATGTTTAAGCCTCACCAAGCCGTTCTGCCTATAAGATCCACTCAACAATAATAGAATGAAATGAGAACAAAGATTCTTTAAAATTCGTGTATTTGTGGCTATAAAATATTTTCAGTATCATCTGTGGAAATCTGTGCAATGTGTGGGAAATAAAAATAAGCTAACTATTTTAGTCTTCAATCCTTCTTCCCAGGTCTTACCCCTGAAGTGCTATCACTAATAATACAGAGATGAAGTTCCATAGGAGTAAACTAATAATAGTATTAAATGTGAAGCAGAGATTCATGAGCCCCGTAAGGGCGACCTGTTCATGATCTTAATAAGAATCTTTGAAGGAAATAATTTATTATGAAATACAAAAACTTTCTGAAAAATTACTTTCTTAAATATACATGCTGTCAAATCCTTTTTTTATTTTTGCTAAATGCTAAATGCTAAATGCTAAATGCTAAATGCTAAATGCTAAATGCTAAATGCTAAATGCTAAATGCTAAATGCTAAATGCTAAATATGCTAAATGCTAAATGCTAAATGCTAAATGCTAAATGCTAAATGCTAAATGCTAAATGCTAAATGCTAAATGCTAAATGCTAAATGCTAAATGCTAAATGCTAAATGCTAAATGCTAAATGCTAAATGCTAAAAGTGACTAATCACTTTTGTACGCTATAAAACAGATTCTACAATATAATCCTCAAGATAATCGATCAATGTGGATAACTATAATTATATATTTAAATTAAATATTATCAGTAAGTTAATTAATAAAATCCCCACAAACCATTTTCAATATTAATTTACGTTAAATAAATTAGGATTGTGTATAAAAAAAGTTCTACTTTTGCCGCACTGAAAAACGAGAGGGATTCAGAAGCGCAGAAGAGCATTAATAAGGCGGAAAACATTTATACTGATWAMCTACAATCGATAGATTTAAGGAAAAACAACTTTTAAATTTTAGGAAATAAAAGTTGTGAAGATTAAAAATATTYGTATCTTTGCAGTCCGGTAAAACGGGAGCGCAGGAGTAGGGGATTGGATGTTGGAATAAGGATTTAGGGTTAACAAAAAACTTTAAAATTTCTTTAAAAAACATTTGGTCGGTTAGAAATAAAGTTTTACTTTTGCACACGCAAATACGGAAGCGAAACTGACAGAAAGTAGCGACGTAAAAAAGCGGAAGAAGAGAGATCA
>NZ_JBFRGA010000283.1:0-2447 GCF_052115105.1 Chryseobacterium sp. 2TAF14 | reverse complement strand
ATTGTGGACCTTCATAAATAAATCCTGTATACAATTGAACCAGACTTGCTCCTGCATCCAGTTTTTCGATCGCATCTTTTGCAGAATGAATTCCGCCGACTCCGATGATTGGAAAAGCTCTATTACTTTTATCAGAAAGATATTTGATCATTTTGGTGCTTCTTTCACGAATCGGTTTTCCACTTAAACCGCCATTTCCGATTTGCTCTAAAGTTTCCTTTGGCGTTTTCAGACCTTCTCTGTTCACTGATGTGTTTGAAACAACAATTCCGTCGATTTTTGTCTCTGCAATCAATTCGATGATTTCGTCCAATTGCTGATTGTTTAAATCCGGAGCGATTTTTAGAAGGATCGGTTTTGGATTTACTTTAGTTTGATTGATTCCTTTCACAGCTGTAATCAACTCTCTCAGATATTCTACATCTTCCAGCTTTGCGTGACTTCCCACATTCGGGCAACTTACATTTAAAACAAAATAATCGACGTAAGGATGAAGACCTTCAAAACAGTCTAAATAATCCTGTGTATAATTTTCAGGCGTCGTGTTGGTATTTTTTCCAATGTTTCCGCCAATGATGATTTTCCCTTTATTGCCTTTCAGTTGTTGGATCGCAGCTTCCAGTCCATCATTATTGAAGCCCATTCTGTTGATAATTCCTCCATCTTCAATCAAACGGAACAGTCTTTTTTTAGGATTTCCGGACTGAGCTTTTGGTGTTACCGTTCCGATTTCTACAAATCCGAAACCTAAATCTCCCAATTCGTTGAACAAAACTGCATTCTTATCAAAACCCGCTGCCAAACCAACCGGATTTTTGAATTTTAATCCGAAAACTTCTCTTTCAAGACGTTTGTCGACAATAGATTTTGGAAGGAATAATTTAGTGAGAAATCCGAAATTTTTAAGCATCGAAAAAGTAAAGTGATGTACTTCTTCGGGATCAAATTTGAAAAGAATCGGGCGAATGAGCGATTTGTACATTGAAAAAAAGTTTTACAAAAATACTCATTTTAAAATTAATGAATTGTTGATGTAGGATATTTTATTAAACACAAATTTCACAAATGCTTTTCACTAATAACACAAACATCTGTTTTATCTGAAAAATCTGCGAGAATTTTTTTAACGCAAAGATATATTTCCGAATATATAATTCAAGTAAGCAAAGTAGTAATCAACAAGTTGATTTGATGAAGCTATGTTTCAAGCTTTGCGTAGCAAATTTATTTGCCTTTGCCTTCTAAAAATAATACTAAATGAAATATAATCTTTGCGTTTAAATTAATTAAATTATTATGAATACTTACTCAAATCAAAATTCAAAAGATCTCCCACTTTTTTGAACTCATCATCGATAGTCGCATTTACGGTAATTCTTTCGTTAGAAACAGGATGTGTAAAAACCAATTGGTGAGCGTGAAGCGTCATTTTGTTGATCCCAAATGTTTGAAGCCACAATTTATTCTGCTTGTTGCAACCATGTTTCCGACAACCTAAAATCGGGTGCAGAATATGTTTAAAATGTTTTCTTAACTGATGAAATCTTCCTGTTTCAGGAATTGCTTCTACCAAACAGTATCTTGAAGTCTGGTATTTTAAAAAAGGTAAATCTATTTCCGAAGTTTGTAAACGTTTGTAGTAGGTAACCGCATTTTGTTTGACTTCATTTTCATTCACCAAATCGTAATCAATGGTTTCTTCTTCTTTTGCCCAGCCCCGAAGAATGGCGATATATTTCTTTTCAACCTTTTTTTCCTCAAACTGAGTGCTCATCATTCTCAGCGTATCTTTATCTAAAGTAAAGAGTAAAACACCCGAAGTTTTTCGGTCTAAACGATGCACAGGAAAAACTTTTTGCCCAATCTGCTTTCTCAATTCCTGAATCGCATACGTATCGGCTTCACCGGAATAAAAAGATTTATGAACCAATAATCCGCTGGGTTTGTTGATGGCAATAAGATGTTCGTCTCGGTAAAGAATTTCTAACATTCTGCAAAACTAAATATAATTAGCTCTACAACTCTCTTTTAAAAGTATAAATAATTCCATAAAACGTGCCTCCGTAATCTCTGCTTTCTGCAGTTACGAGTTCCCAACCGTCATTTCCGTGTTGATTTAAAATTTTATCAATTTCGGCTGGTTCATATCTAGTTCCCCAAAAACCTTTCGGCTCGATAATCACCGTTTTGTATTCGAATCTTTTTTTCATACTGAGCTTCTATTTTTTAATTTTAGAGCCTGTTTAAATTTTATTCAATAAATTTTTTATAGCTTTTTCTTAATTTTCTAAATTAAAATAAACTCTGTTTATTCTTAAATTTAACATTAAGAATTTTAGTGAGTTAAGTTTATTCTGATTAAGGAATCAATAAATTGATTTTTATTAAGTTTTTTAAGCTAGAGGGGATTAATTCCTTAATGGTAAAAAATAAATTATAAATTTAAA
>NZ_JBFRGA010000282.1:0-2473 GCF_052115105.1 Chryseobacterium sp. 2TAF14 | reverse complement strand
GTATTTACTCTGAAGATCGCAATATTGACATCTCTTCTTAAATCGTATTTTGTAAATTCATAAAAATAAACAGGAATTGCATTGATACCGCCTGAAGATTTCCAATCGGTGTCATCGTGTCTCACACCGTTATAATAACCAATTTTACTGTCGGTTTTTGAGTTTCCTCCGAATGCCCCGATCGCATATATCACTTCATTTGTAGCATCCTGAGAATTGGTGTGCAATGATCTGAACAATCCTTCATAACTTGGATTAAGCTGATGCTGCCCGGAATTGATAATATCTTTACACTCATCATAAGCGATCTGATAATATTTTTGAGGATTGGAACCCTGCATCATTTGCTGAGGATTTCTTCTTAATGAATATCCCGCTCTTGCCAATGCAATTCTTGCTCTTAAACCTTTCACGGCTCCTTTCGAAATTCTTTGTGCAGTTGTACCACCTTCAGATCTCCAAGGGACAAGCGTTTCCGCTCTCAGTAAATCTTCAAGAATTTTATCGTAAATAATATCTCTGTCTGTTTTTGCTAAATATACGCTGGGAAGATCTGCTGAAGGCACATCCTGGAAAGGTACATCACCCCAGTTTTTAATAAGATCATAATAAAAATTGGCTCTAAGCGTTAAAGCTTCACCTAAATATCTGTTCATTAATGTCTTATCTGCAGTTGATCCAGTTTGCATAACTGGTGAAAGCGGAATGTTTTTAATGACAAGATTAGCTCTTTCAATCCCTGCGTAAGTATCTAAGAACGGCTTTAAAAGCTCGGTATTGGTAGGAATTGCACCAAAACAGCTGATTCCTCTTCTGTCATTTGCATTGTAATCTCCGGAAGTTCTTAAATCATCTCCGGATTGTGTAAGGATAAGATTCATTCTCTGACCGTAGGTGTTATCGCCCATCGTAGAATTGTAAACTCCGACCAATGCAGAAAAAGTATCGGCTGCAGAGTCAAATTGTTGTGCTTCGGCTGTATTTGATAAGCTTTCTACATCCAGATAATCGTCACAAGAGTTCAGAGATATTATTCCTGCAACAGCAAATAGTATAGTTAAAAATTTATTCTTCTTCATAATATTAGGTTTAAAAAGTGATGTCAACTCCTGATAAGATAAATCTGCTTCTTGGGTAAGCGGCGTAATCTACTCCAGGTGTTAAAGGGTTTCTTCTGGTATTCGCTTCAGGGTCGTAACCTGAGTAACCAGTGATGGTAAAGACATTATTCATCGTGAAATAAAGTCTGAAGTTTGAAAGACCAAGCTGCTTGGTAAAATCTTTTCCAAGAGAATAGCCCAAAGTTACGTTGTTTAATCTTAAGAAAGATCCGTCTTCAATACCGTAAGAATGTAAAAAATATGCTCCTGCAGGCGGAGTCCATCCTGTAGTATTTGCATTCAGAGCGGCTAACTGGGTCGGGTCATTTACTTTTTCACCGACATCGTTAAACCATCTCCATCTATTGGCAACATCTGCAGACATGTTATTGTCTTTGTACAAATATTGTGTAGAGTATTCAAGTTTATTGGCATTATACACTTTGTTTCCTACAGAGAAATTAAACATTAAGCTCATATCCCAGTTTTTGTAGCGGAAAGTCTGGTTAAATCCGCCGTAAAATTTCGCCTGAGCATTTCCTAAGTCTGTCATATCATTGTTGTCAATAGCTCCGTCTCCGTTTAAATCCTGAAGTTTAAGATCTCCCGGCTGTACAGGTTTTGCTCCGTTTGCGGCAGATGCTGAGCTCGCAATACCAGGTTTTAAAGTATATACTTGTGTCGTTGCATTGTAATCAAACTCACTTATTTCATATCTTCCGGCAGTAACATAACCCCAATAAGTTCCTACTGGTTTACCAACCTGTACCAAGAAGTCATTTAAGTTATTTTGCCATCCTGAAGGATAATAATAGAAATTAGAGCTTGCAGAAGCACTGTTTCCTAAACTTTTGATTGTATTTCTGTTAGAAGAGATATTCGCATCAATTTTCCAGGTGAAATTTTCATTGTTGATAATTGCACTTCCTATAGAGAATTCTATCCCTTTATTTTCGGTACTTCCTGAGTTTTGATATTGGTATTCGTATCCTGAAGTCTGAGGGATTTTTGCTAAAAGCAGAAGGTCTTTTGTATCAGTTTTATAAACATCAAGAGTACCGTAAACTTTTCCTTTAAACAATCCAAAATCTAAACCTAAGTTTTTAGAAGCTGCTGATTCCCATTTTACATTCGGATTCGACATGATATTACCTGTGGTTGCTCCTGGAGTAACATTGGTTCCAAATGCATAACCATAATCTGAAGAGGTGATGAAGAAAGTATCATATAAAAATGCACCGATTCTGTTGTTTCCTGATAAACCGTAACCCGCACGAAGCTTTAATTCACTTACGGTTTGGCTTTCTTTTAGGAAATTTTCTTCATTAATTTTCCATGCAACTGATGCAGCCGGAAAATACCCCCATCTGTTC
>NZ_JBFRGA010000281.1:0-2489 GCF_052115105.1 Chryseobacterium sp. 2TAF14 | reverse complement strand
ATCATCTATATTTGTAAATCATTTAAAAAATAAAATTAATTTTGGTGTAGAATCTAGATGGCAATTAAAAAAAATTAATTAATCTCAATATTTTTATATCTATTAACAAATAATCAGAAAATTACAAAAAATCATGCCGATTTATCTGACAGAGAAGATCTCAGACAAATCTTAGAAAAGAGTAAAAAAATTGATATGTTTGATAAAGATTACGATAAAAAAACAAAAGAAGTTGTAAACTAATTTGTAGCAAAACTGTAATTGATATTTCTCTTAATCCAGAATTAAGTAATATTTAACATAAAATAACGTCCTTTATAATTACTATTAGCATAAATTTTGCTGCAACAGAATCGCAGATGATGTTTTTCAACTTTATCAATTATGAAGAATATTCTCCTAACAAGCATTTTAGCAGCACTTAGTTTTTTTTCTTGCAGTAAAAAAGATCAGGATCCGAAAATTTCCGAAGAATCATCAACCGGACATTCTTATGAAAAGCAAAATTCATCAGAAGCAATTTCCGATACCGGTTATAACATCAGCAAAATTCCCGTTACCGATAAATTTCACGGAACTTTTCCTTACTTTAAGCTTCCCGAAGGTTATGCCTTTACCGACCCAAATTCTTATCACGGAAACGGGCAAACCAAAGATTTTGATAAAGAATATTTCTACGATCACGGCTCCTACACTTCTATGGAAGGAAAAACGTATAAAGCCGAGATCAGGATCTCAGAAGAATTTAAAGACAAAAAATTTTCTCCTCTCGAAATCCAGAAAAGTTTTGACGAGTTAATTAAAAATCTTGGCGGTATAAAAATAAATACCGGCGAACCTCTGAGAGAAGGTGAAGAAGAACGCATTAAAAGAGAAGATCCGGAAGCTTACAACCTGGGTTACATGCACTCGTGCAACAACTGGAAAAATGTAAATACCTACATCATACGAACTGCCGAAAAAACCGTCTTTGTACAATACAATCTTGGGAAAGACCAAACCAGCATCACCGTTTTAGAAACCAAACCTTTCGAAAATAAAATGTCGATCGTGGAAGAAAAGCCAAAAGCAGATTCTTTAAACAAAAAGAAAAAATAAGGTTATAAAAATCCATTAACCTCTATAATAAGCAGAGGTTTTTTTTACGCACAATCTTTACAAATCCCCGTCAAAATACAATTAACACCTTCAACCTGATAGCCGCTTTCCAGAGAAAACTTGACAGCTACAGGTAAACATTCTATCGTTTCACATTTTGTACACCGAAAATGGAAATGATGATCTGCCCGCTTTTTTTCGTCACATTTTATGCAGACTGCAAAATACTGTTTGCCATCTTCTGCAACAATTTTATGGAGAATTCCGTCTTCACAAAACCGGTTGAGAACACGGTAAATGGTTGCTCGGTCAATACTTATATCAACTTTTTGCATAATTGCATCCTGGCTCATAGCTTTTCCTGAGCCGTTCAAAACATTCAAAACTGCATTTTTGGTAGGGGTGCTTCTTCTTATCATTTTATTAATGCGATTATGTTGCAATAATAAAAATTTATTCTAACTTTGACAAACTTTTCAAGGAAGAATATTTTATTAAACCTAAAAATCTGAAAATTATGAACGAAACAGAATACGACGTAATCATTATCGGCGGAAGTTATTCAGGGCTTTCTGCAGCAATGGCTTTAGGAAGATCATTAAGAAAAACTTTGGTGATAGATAATGGGAAACCTTGCAATGAACAAACTCCACATTCTCATAATTTCCTGACACAGGATGGAAAATCGCCTAAAGAAATTGCAGAAAATGCAAAAAAACAAGTCAGCGAATACGAAACCGTACACTTTTATAACGGAAAAGCAACAGATGCAAAAAAAACTGAAAACGGCTTTGAAATTACTACGGAAAAAGGTGAAAAATTTAGCTCAAAAAAGCTGGTTATTGCTACCGGAATTACAGATAAAATCCCCGATATCAAAGGTTTTAAAGAATCTTGGGGAATTTCACTCATTCATTGCCCTTATTGTCACGGTTATGAATATAAAGGCAAAAAAACAGGAATTATTGCCAATGGAGATAAAGCGGTACACATTTCTTCTCTTGTAAAAAATTTAACCGAAGATGTAATGATTCTCACCAACGGAAAAGCCGGTTTTACAGAAGAGCAATCAGAAAAATTAAAACGAAACAACATTACGATCGTTGAAACTGAAATATCCGAACTGAAGCATCACAACGGAATGGCTGAAGGTATTATTTTCTCAGACGGAACAGAAATAAAATTTGAGGCAGTTTACGGAGCATTTCCATTTCAACAGCATTCTGAAATTCCTGAAAACTTAGGTTGTGAGTTTACGGAATTTGGTCATATCAAAACAGATCAGTTTCAGAAAACAAATATTCCCGGAGTTTTTGTATGCGGCGATAATTCTTCGATGATGCGCTCTGTTTCAAACGCCGTAATGACCGGAAATGTAGCCGGAGCAATGG
>NZ_JBFRGA010000280.1:0-2508 GCF_052115105.1 Chryseobacterium sp. 2TAF14 | reverse complement strand
ATACAAACAGAATCGGACTTTTCAACAGAGCCTATCAAAATGCTTTGCTCACTCCTGTTTCTTTTTCAAATCAGCAGAATGCTTATCTGAATAACGGTTTGCAGAGAAGTTACAGTTTGTACGCCGATAATCCAGATTTTCTTTTTGATCAACCAAATAAGTACAATTATTATGAAAATATCCGCCAGTTCAGTTTTGACTTGAACAGAAGACGGAATGGTTTCCAACTCAATATCAGTCAGGCTTACGACAATCAGGATATTATGCATCGTGATGTTTACAAACCATCGACCAATGGTTTTATCAACGGATTGTACAACAGAAGAGATCAGAAAAATGAATTTTATAATTCTAATATTTCTGCGAGCTATGAATTTGAAGATAATGATTTGAAATATAAATTCAGCTTAAATCATATTCTTAATGACAGGAAAACCAATGTTAATTACAGTTTAGACCGAAGCTACATCTATCAGAGAACTTCACAGGATTATATTTTTAATTATAATTTAGATTTTGATGATTATAATAATATCGAATTTGGTGTAAACGTCGGAAATTCTTTTTATATCTCAAATACTTCGTTGAAAAATGCTTATTGGCTTCCGAAAGCAAACGGATATTTCACATTTAAAGATTTGTTTAATAAATACGACCGCAAACTTCAGCTATTTGGGGCTTACACGCAATTGGCTGCAGAACCGGAAATAGCAAAATCTTATTCTTCTTATACAACTACGCAGTTTTCTGCTCAGAATTCTTACCAATATTTTCCTTTAGAAGAAGTTGAAACATTTAAAAATCTCTCAAATGTAGCAATCAAAGAATGGAAAACCGGTTTTAAATTTATTTTTAATTACAAAATAAATCTTAACGCAGAATATTTTAACCGACAAATTTCTGATGATATTTTTCCAGTTTTTGAAGGGCAGAATTTGGTGCTGAAAAACTTAGCCGATCATACATACGAAGGATTTGAAGTAAATTTAAACTATGATAGAATAATTACAAGTCCAAATTTTTCTTTAGGCAGCAAGGCTTCGTTTTTCAAATACAGAGATATTGTTGACCGTGTAAATTCTGGCTACAATAATCTTAAGATTTCAGGCTTTAATGATATTTATAAAACCTTATCAGAAGGTCAGGTTTTGGGAGCAGTGATGGGAAGTTACTTTGAGAGAAATCCTGAAGGAAAAATCGTTATCGACGATTATGGCTATCCTGTAAAAGCTTCGGGAATGAAATTAATTGCAGATCCCACTCCGGATTTTGTGATGAAAATTTCTCATAACATCAGTTACAAAATGTTTGCCTTAGACATCAGTTGGGAATGGAAAAAAGGCGGGCAACTCTGGAACGGAACTCAGGCTGTTCTCGATTATTACGGACGTTCGCAAATTTCTGCAGAGGAAAGGAATATTAAAAACTACATTTTTGAAGGTGTAAATTATAATGGAAATGTTAACCAGATTCCTGTAGATTTTTATAATCCTGATCAGCCGGTAAGTGAAAATCGCTGGACGAGATACGGGTTTCTTGGTGTTGCCGAAAATTATGTGGAAAAATCAGATTATATCAGAATTAATGACATTACGCTTTCAGCTTATTTCGATGTCGGAAAGTTTCGCAGGGCTTTAGCCGTAAGCTTTTACGTAAATAATATTTTTATTTGGCAGGCAAACAGCGGCGTAGATTCTAATCAGAATTTTTATGATTTTGATAACAGCAGAGGTCTTGATTTTTTCAATCTTCCTTCTTTTAAAACGTATGGCTGCACGGTTTCTTTTAAATTTTAGACTATGAAAATCAAATTTTTATCCAATATATTTTTTGTTTTTATTTTGTTATCAAGCGTTTTTTTCAAAGCACAAAGTAAATTCAGCGATTTTAAAAAAGAGAAAACCTACATTCAGACCAGCCATGTTTTTTATAAACCGGGTGAGGTAATGTATTTCAAAATATTTGTTGTTCAGGCGGAAAACAACCTTCCCGCGAACCAAAGCAGAACGGTGAATGTAGAATTGGTCGATCCGAGCGGAGCGGTTGTAAAGAAAAACAAGTATGCTATAAAAAATGGTCATGCAGAAGGCGCTTTCAGCTTTACGGAAGATATGAAGGGCGGAATTTATAAAATCAGAGCTTTTACAGCATGGATGCAGAACGAAACCGGAAAAAATGTCTTTGAAAAAGAAATTACCCTCCAAAAAATTGTTTCACCAAGAATTTTGATGAAACTCGATTTTCCTAAAAAGGGATATGGAGCAGGAGATGAGGTTTTGGCAGATTTCTCGATGAGAAGTTTGAGCAATCTTCCGATTCCGTTTTATGAAGCTTTTTTTACGGTAACTCATCAAGGCGAAAAAATTGCCGAAGGCTCGTTGATTACCGATAAAGAAGGAAAATATTTGCTGAAATTTAAGCTTCCGGAGGTATTGAAATCTTCAGATGCATTATTAAATATAAAAGTAAATTATGACGGCTTCACCGAATCTATTTCGAGAAATATCC
>NZ_JBFRGA010000279.1:0-2543 GCF_052115105.1 Chryseobacterium sp. 2TAF14 | reverse complement strand
GTTAAAAGCTGAACATCACTAATGATCGATTTCGTTAAATCGTTTACTGCAAATTCTCTCGCATTTCTACCATCTTCAAGGTGTTTCTGAAGATTCTGAAGCGTTTCGTACGTCAAAATATCCTCTTTCTTACCAGATTTGATGAACTTCTTTGCCTTTTCAACAGCTTTTCCTACTGTTTCCAAATCTTTCAACTGAAGTTCGATATCGATAATTTCTTTATCTCTCAATGGATCAACCGAACCTTCAACGTGAACGATATTTCCGTTATCAAAACATCTTAAAACATGAATAATCGCTTCACACTCACGAATATTTGCCAGGAATTGGTTTCCTAAACCTTCTCCTTTACTCGCTCCTTTTACAAGACCTGCAATGTCAACAATCTCTACAACAGCAGGCAAAACTCTTTCAGGATTTACCAGTTTTTCAAGCTCGAATAATCTCTGATCCGGTACAGAAACCGTTCCTAAGTTCGGCTCGATGGTACAGAAAGGATAATTCGCCGACTGTGCTTTAGCATTGCTTAAGCAGTTAAAAAGAGTTGATTTACCTACATTCGGTAAGCCTACGATTCCACATTTCATAATAGTGAGTTCAAAGTTTGAGGTTTAAAGTGCGAGGTTAAATTACCTTTCACTTTCAGCGTGCAAATATAGTGAAGTTTAATCGTATTTCATAATAAAAAAATCCGCCAACATTTTTGACGGATTTTTTCAGAAATAATTTTAAAGCATCTGTGTTTATGGATTATCTCCTGTAGCGTCCTGAGCCAACGGAACATCATTTGGCGCCGAAGCCATTGCATTATCTAAGGTGAATAACGATTCGTCGGTAGCTCTGTCTCCACCCGCAATTTTTAATTTATCAATTAGGTTTGAAGCTAAAGTTTCTTCCTCGATCTGTTCCTGAACAAACCACTGCATAAAATTCCAGGTTGCCCAGTCTTTTTCTTCCAAAGCCATATCTACCAAACGGTAAATGGCAGTTGTATTGTCTACTTCATGTTTAAAAACTCCGTCGAAACATGCTGTCAAAGTTTCGGGATCAGCAGGCGGAGCGGGAATGGCTTCAACTCTTGGTTTTCCGCCTCTGTTTAAAACATATTCCATAAATTTTATAGAATGATTTCTCTCTTCCTGTGCATGACGGTACAAAAAATTAGCAATTCCCTGGTAACCTTTATCATCTGCCCAAATTCCGTACGATAAAAATGTATGCGAAGCGTGAATTTCTTTATTCATCTGGTCACTCAATGCTCTTTCCAGCGCAGGTGAAAGTCTGTTAGTATTCATAATTGTATATTTAAATGTGATTATTATTAAAGATACAAAAATGATTCCGCGAGAAGTATTTTATTATTTTTTTAAACCATCAAAAACACAAACCACTATCAATCACACATTTAAGAGTCTAATTTATAGTTAGTCTAAAATAAAATGAGCGCTCATTCTAAAAATCAGCTTTAAATTTAAAAATTTAATTATTTTTTTGTTAGTTTAGCGAGATATGAGTCTTCATCCTGAAGCACTTTTTCTATTTTAAAACCGTTATTTTCGGCGGCATTTTTTAACGTATTAAAATCAAGATACAGCCATTTGATAGGATCTTCAGACTCACCTTTATAATGTACAATATAATCGAGTTCACCATAATATCCTTCCGCAGGAATGTAAACTCCGCCGTCTTCATCGGCATCAAACATATACAGAATATCAGTACTGTCAATAAGAATCTGCCCGCTTTTATTTAATAGAGAATGGAGTTTTTTAAGATAAATATCAATCACCTTCAAGCTCTGAAAAATTCCGGTTCCATTCATTAATAAAAGAACAGTATCGAAAGTTCCTTCAGAAAATTCAAGCATATTCTGAGCAACTGCTTTTTTAATGCCTCTTAATTGACAAACTTCAATCGACTTTGGTGAAATGTCTAAAGCGGTAACATCTAAATTCTTTTCATTCTGAAGATATAAAGAATGCGAACCCGCTCCTGCTCCGATGTCCAAAACCTTTCCATAAGATAACTTCAAAGCTTTCTTTTCAATTTTATTCATCTCTTCAAAATCTCTGAAAAGATAAGCTACCGGAAGTTCATCAAGTTCGGAAATAGAAGTTTCAGTCTGCAGATCTTGTGGATTTTCGTTGTGAAAATAATCCCAGATAGCGCGTCCCATTAAGTCTTTCATAGTGGTAAATGTGGGTGCAAAGATAATTCTTTACAATTTAATTTTATTTCAATTTAATTATATCAATTTAGACTATATTTGAATTTAACCTAATATTGATTTGTAGAAATGAAATTTTTTATAAGATACTTTAGTATTGTAATTCTTTTTCTAATTTTAATATTACAAACTCAGACTTACACTGATTTTACTGCTTCAAAATCAAACATAATCATCTTACCAATATTAATTATCTTGATTGTAATGAATGTTATTTTTCTTTATGTAAAACAAGAAAATAATGATATAACAACTCACATTATTCTTTTGATATTGGTTGTTTTATTTGGGATAAATCTATTTTTTAATATTAAAC
>NZ_JBFRGA010000278.1:0-6876 GCF_052115105.1 Chryseobacterium sp. 2TAF14 | reverse complement strand
GTCGAGAAGAAGTTTGGCGTAACCATGCCCTTCCAGACTTTCATCAATTTTGGTATAATACACATTAAGCAGTCTTCCGTCGACAGAAATCGACATATAACCTACTTTTTTATCGTCAATTAACAGTTGCAATTCGTCCTGATAAGGTGTAATTTCAAACTTTATACTTTCCATAATTTCTGATGCTTTTTGGTGAAACTCTTCTTTAAAATTACGAATTAAAATTTTACAAAACCAAGATTTTAAGAATTTTAAAATAATTTATAATCATTTAAATTAAATTTATTCGTTTGAAACAGTATTGGTATTTAAAATTTTGCTGGCTAAAATTTTATCAACCCGGTTTCCGTCTTTATCAATGATTTCCAGAAGAAGATTTCCAATTTTTACCGTGTCGCCGGTTTTCGGCATATCATCATAATCATGGAAGAATAATCCTGAAACAGTCACAAATTCCTTTTCAATCTGTTGGTTTATTTCAATATTAAAATACTTTTTAAAATCATGGATCGGGCATTTACCGTCAATCAGCCATGAGGTTTCATTTCTTTTGATAATATTCGGTTCCTGATCCGTTCCGTCAGGAATATTTCCGATAAGGTCATCCAGAATATCATTTAAAGTGATGATTCCTTTCGTGGTTCCATATTCGTCGATAACGATTGCGATGTGCGACCTGTTATCCTGAAAACTTTCTAAAAGCGGATAAATAAAAGAGTTTTCTCTCACAAAAAACGGTTTTCTAAGATGCTCTTTCAAAGAAAAATTCTGATGCGAAAAATCAAAAAGATCTTTCATTCTTACAATTCCGATGATGTTGTCGATATTATTTCCTTCAGTTACAGGATACGTTGAAAATGAGCAGTTTTTAATTTTTGTTTTAATCGTTTCATAATCGTCATCTGCGTCTAACGAAATAATCTGCGAGCGGTGAGTTGCCAGAGAATTTACCCTTCTGTCGCCCAAAGCAAATGCATTTTTCAGGATGTCGTGCTCTTTTTCTTCGATAATTCCGCCTTCATTTCCTTCTTTAATGATCGATTTTATTTCTTCTTCGGTGACGGTTTCTTTTTTATCATTTTTAATTCCGAACAGTTTTAAAACCCCTTCATTGGTTACGGTAAGCAACCACACAAAAGGCGAAGCGAGTACAGAAAGCCAATACATCGGTTTCGCAATGAAGACTGAAATTTTTTCAGGATATTTTAAGCCTAATCTTTTAGGGATCAATTCGCCAAAAACGATCGATAAAAAAGTAATTATTGCAACAATTAAAACGGCAGCAATTCCTTTAGAATATTCTGAGAAAACCTCAAACTGAGAAATGTATTTCGCAAAATCTGCAGTGAGTTTGTCTCCGGAATAAATTCCTAGCAGGATTCCGATCAGCGTAATCCCGATTTGTACGGTAGAAAGGAATTGATTAGGATTTTCGGAAAGCTTGATGGCAGTTTTCGCGTTAGAGTTTCCTTTCTTTTTAAGATGGCTGAGTTTAAATTTCCGGGAAGAGACCAATGCCATTTCAGACATTGAAAATACCCCGTTGAGAAGTATTAAAACAATGATGATGAAGATTTCCATAGTTAATTTTGGTGATGCTTATAAAATTAAGAAAAAAGAAAATAAAATCTGCTGCTGTTTTTGATTGAATTTAATTATATATTATTTCAGAATTATTCATCTAAAGAACACGCATGAATAAATAAAAAAGTCCGAATTTTGGGGCCTGAAAATTTCATGCGGATGTTAAAAGAGAAAAACAAATTCATTGCAACCATTCTTGCTTTTGCGATGATCCCGATGTCGGGTTTGGCAACAGATATTTATTTGCCTTCAATGCCGAGTATGGCCACCGAACTTCATCAACCGGAAAGTAATATTCAGCTTACTTTATCGATATTTTTAATTAGCTACGGTTTAACGCAGTTTTTTGCGGGAAGCATCGTAGATTCTTTCGGAAGATATAAGATTTCTCTGGCTTCTCTTGCTTTGTTTGTGGTTTCTTTTCTGATTACTGCAACGACTCAGAATATTTTTGTAATCTATGCAATGCGTGTTTTGCAGGGCGTTTTGTCGGGATTTGCCGTTGGTCTAATTTTTATGTTTTGGCAGGGTATAGTTTGATACTTTTAATTTTAGAACTGGTTTTTTCTGGCGAAACCTTAAAGAAAAGAAATCCTTTTCATGTGGAATTTTTGCTGAAAGAATATGATACAATGTTTAAAGCCAAAGATTTTTTCTACGGAATGGTGATGTGCGGAATCAGTTATTCGATGATTATGTTTTTTAATCTCTGCGGATCTTTCATCATCGAACATAAAATGGGCTATTCTGAAGTCATTGCGGGTTATGTTTCTTTAATTTTAGGTTTTGCCTGGATGGCGGGAGGATTTTTAGGAAAAGCATTAATTAATAAAGCGTTTCTTCCCAAAATCCGTAATGCTAATTTCATTCAATTATCATTAATTGTCTTGATGTTTATAGCTTCTTATTTTTCAAATAATATTTACAGTCTGGTTGCTTTTGCATTCGTTATTCATGTGACTGCCGGATTTATTTTTAATAATTATTTCTCTTACTGCATCGGAAGATTCCCAAATTCTGCCGGACTTGCAGGCGGAATGACCGGTGGAGTAGTGTTTATCCTTACTTCTGCAATAAGTTACGGAATTGTAACACTTATTAAACCTCAAATTCAGCTACAGGTTGCTGAAGGATATTTTGTAATGGGAGTTTTAGGATTATTTATTCTGAGTATGATTAAATGGAGAAAAGCGCATGTTTGATTAATTATGAATTATGAATTATGAATTGTGAATTGTGAATTGTGAATTGTGAATTGTGAATTGTTTTTTGATAAATCTCAGATTTTGTACTAATCATATCAATAGGAGCGGGCTTTAGCCCGCTTATTTTTTGTAATATGAAGATTGGCTTTAGCCAAAACTTAAAATATAAATTTTTTACAATTCTTTTCTTTAGATTGTGGTAAATAAATTTGTGTAATTTGTGAAAAATATTCGTGTCATTAGTGTTTAAAAAACCAAAAAAGCCCCTTAAAAAAGGAGCTTTTCATTTATATTAAATCTGAAAATTAGATTCCGTCAATAATTTCATTTAAAACAGTACTTGGTCGCATTGCCTCATACGTTTTGTAAGTGTCAGTTTTAAAGTAACCATCAATATTTTGAGATTTTCCTTGAGCACCGATCAATTCAGCATTGATAACCTCTTCATTTTCCTGCATTGCTTCTGCAACAGGAGCAAACTGTGCAGCCAATTCTGCATCAGCCGTTTGATTTGCCAAAGCTTCAGCCCAGTACATTGCCAAATAGAAGTGAGAACCTCTGTTATCGATTTGTCCAACTTTTCTAGCAGGAGATTTATCAGTTGCTAAGAATTTAGCATTCGCTTCATCCAAAGCATCCGCCAAAACCTGAGATTTTGTATTGTTTTGAGTTTGTGCCAAATGCTCTAAAGAAGCCTGAAGAGCCAAGAATTCACCTAAAGAATCCCATCTTAAATAACCTTCTTCGATGAACTGTTCAACGTGCTTTGGAGCAGAACCTCCCGCTCCTGTTTCAAATAAACCGCCACCGTTCATTAATGGAACGATAGAAAGCATTTTTGCAGAAGTTCCAAGTTCAAGAATCGGGAAAAGGTCAGTTAAATAATCTCTCAATACGTTTCCTGAAACAGAAATCGTATCTTTTCCTTCTCTCGCTCTTTTCAACGTTTCCGTCATTGCATCTTTTACGTCAAGAATTTTAATGTCAAGACCATTTGTATCGTGATCAGCTAAATATTTCTCAACTTTTTTGATCATTTCTCTGTCGTGCGCTCTTCCTTTATCTAACCAGAAAATGGCAGGTGTATCAGATAATCTTGCTCTGTTTACCGCTAATTTTACCCAGTCCTGGATTGGAGCATCTTTCGTCTGACACATTCTGAAAATATCACCCACTTCAACTTTCTGAGAGAGAAGAACATTTCCGTTTTCATCCTGAACTTCAATTGTTCCTTCAGCAGAAGCCTGGAAAGTTTTGTCGTGAGAACCGTATTCTTCAGCTTTTTGAGCCATTAAACCAACGTTCGGAACAGAACCCATTGTTGTAGGATCTAATTTTCCGTGCGCTTTCATATCATCGATAACTGACTGATAGAAACCTGCGTAAGAACGGTCTGGAATGATACAAACCGTATCTTCTTCGTTTCCGTCTTTGTTCCACATTTTTCCTCCGCCTCTTACCAAAGCAGCCATAGAAGCATCAACAATAATATCTGAAGGAACGTGGAAATTCGTAATTCCTTTGTCAGAATTTACCATCGCTACTCTTGGTCCGTTTGCCAAAGCAGCTTCGATATCTCCTTTGATATTAGCTTCCTGCTCATTTCCTTTGATTTTATCGAAAAGATCGGCAAGACCGTTGTTTGGATTAATATCTAAAGACTTGAACGTTTCAGCATATTTTGTAAAAACTTCTTTGAAGAACGTTTCTACGATCGCTCCGAAAATAATTGGATCAGAGATTTTCATCATCGTAGCCTTAAGGTGAGCAGAAAGAAGTACGTTTCTGTTTTTAGCCTCATCAATTGCTTGCTGAACGAAAGCTTTCAATGAATTAGAAGAGTCGATTACTTCTCCAGCCTGAAGAGCTGTGAAATCTTTTAATTGAGTTTCAGAACCATCGTTTCCTTTAAAAACGATTTTGAATTTTGCAGCGTTTTCTACAGTCGTTGAAGTTTCAGTTCCGTAGAAATCTCCGCTATTCATGTGAGCAACGTCAGTTTTGCTGTCAGAAGCCCAGTTACCCATTCTGTGAGGATTTGCTTTTGCGTAGTTTTTAACGGCTTTCGGAGCACGTCTGTCAGAATTTCCTTCTCTTAACACAGGGTTTACAGCACTTCCTAAAACTTTAGCATATTTAGCTTTAATTGTTTTTTCTTCATCATTTTTCGGCTCAGCAGGATAATTTGGAACTGCGAAACCTTTTCCTTGTAATTCAGCAATTGCAGCATCTAATTGCGGAGCAGAAGCTGAAATGTTTGGTAATTTAATAATGTTTGCATCAGGTTGAGTTGCCAATTGCCCCAATTCTGCCAATGCATCACCGATTTTCTGATCATCATTCAAAAACTCAGGGAAGTTGGCTAAAATTCTTCCTGCCAAAGAAATATCCGGAACAGCGATTTCAATGTTTGCTGACTTTGTAAACGCTTTTACGATCGGTAAAAACGAGTGTGTTGCCAACATTGGAGCCTCATCCGTAAGTGTGTAATAGATTTTTGATTTGTCTGACATTATGATGTTAGTTTATTGTTTTAATTTTAAGATTCACAAATTTAGTGATTATGATTGTTTTATTTGGAATCTTTACATAAAAAAAGAGGCTAATGCCTCTTTAAATTTATATCTGGGTTATTGTGTAAGCTCCAGTACCGTCAAAATTTATATTGAATTCAATTTTATAATTTTTCGGAGTACTTGTAAGATTTGGAAAAGTAATATAAGCACCATCTATATCAAAAAGCCCGTCATTCAGATTGTCGCCTAAGACTTCTTCAACATTACCTTGTGAAGCTAGTTTTAAATAAAAAGAACCTCCGTTGCCTGCTGTGACTCCATTTACATTAATCGTGAATTTTCCTGTAGTAGTATTATAGGAAGTAGAAGTTACAGGCATAGTACCTGAAATTACTGTGAACTGAATTTGTGGAGAAAAGTTTGTGAAATGCGCACCTACATTTATTGGTGCATTTATTGGTGCACTATAATCAAGGGCAATTTGGTAAAAACCGTTGGAAGAAACATTATAATTACTCCCATTAAGTGTAATAAATCCATTAGAATCAGAACCATAAGTTTGTGCTCCGTTTGCTTGTGAAGCTAAAAATTTTATTTGTGTATTAGCCTGAAGATATTTATAACCCACTTTTGGAATTCCATTACCTCTCAAAAGTTCAGATGAAGAAGTGTTAAAATTATTATAAGATCCAAACATATATAAATTTGATGGCAGACTGTTTCCTGTTGAGCTGGAGTTTGTAGGTAAGCTCAATGCTCCACTGTCATTCACTCCCAACGTATAAGCTGTTCCATTCGGTGAAGTAAGTGTAATTCCTTGCCCAGCTCCAGTTACAACCGTTTTACTAACTTGAGCATAAGGAACACTCATCAATTGATTTACTCCTACATTTGTATAATTACTTCCACCTGCAGGATCCATTTCTACTTTTACAAATTTTGTGTTCGTTCCCCAATTGATTCCTCCGAAAGTTCCTGTTGTTGCGGTTCCTTCACCAATATTTAGATTTACTAAGCCTTTTGAGTTGGTTGTTTTGTTGTGAGTTTCTGTATATAAAACAGCTCCTGTAGCAGAATTTTCTAAAATGCTGATTTTTAAAGCCACATTTCCGTTGGCAATAGGAGCTCCCGAAGCATTAAATGCAATAGTTTGATAACTAAAAGCTTGCGGAACTTGTGCGCTCAATAATGTTGCTAAGAATAATCCTAATGTAGTGTAGAGTTTTTTCATTTCAAATGAGTTTTTTAAGGTTTTTTGATAATTTTAATAGGTTTGATGTCAGAATTTCTGAAAACAATCACGTAAATTCCTTGTTGGAGATTTCTTAAATCAAGTTTTTCTGATTCTAATTTTGTTCTGAAAACAAGTTTTCCGGAAAGATCATAAATTTCTGCACCTTCGATTTTTGATTTTGAATTTAATTTTACATAAACAAAATCAGCAGTAGGATTGGGATAGATTTTTACATTATCTTTTTCAAGCTCATTAACTCCCAAAACCTGTAAAACAGTCTGGTAAAGCATTCCCATTGTTCCGGAATTTGCTTTGTCGGGATTGGTCGGGATCACAT
>NZ_JBFRGA010000277.1:0-3967 GCF_052115105.1 Chryseobacterium sp. 2TAF14 | reverse complement strand
AATCTCTAGTGTTGAATGTGGTAGTTTCAGAGGTCTGTATCGTTTTTCCGTTAAGATGTTCTGTAGTTTCAGAATGATTTGGATTGACTTTGCCTACAATTTCAGTATTATTAGTAATTGAAATCATAGTAGAAGGATCAGAATCACCACAATAAGCGCTGTTTAAAACATTCGGATTATAATTATATATACATGTGCTTATATATGACTCATAAGTTGGAAATATACCTCCATATATATATTCGGTGAAAGGAGTATTTCTGTTTCTCAAACTGATACCGGTAATTTTTTCAGTATCATAAATGGAGAATTGATTACTTTTTGTAGATAATAAAGTATTGCTGTTATCTCTTTTTTGTTCAGTTTTTAAAAGCCCTCTTTTATAATCGTAATTAGCTACCGGTACAAACGGAGCTCCTGTAACATAATCTGGATTAGGTTCATCAATCGGAGATGTATAAGTGTACTGAGAGAAACCTTTATCTGTTTCTGAAACTTTTACATTCTGATATCCCACATCCGAACCTTGTGTTTTCTGAACCGGAATGAAATTTCCTGATGAAAAGATCGTAAAATTGTTGCTATAATAATACTTGCATAAACTGCCATTACCGCCACATGAATAAACGAAATCATTGTAATAACTATAATCATAATTATATATTGGTTTAGGAAAAACCAAAGCTCCGCTGCTTTTCGCAGAATTATTAGGATCGTTATAAGAAAAATTAACCTTTTTTGCAGGTAAAGCATCGGTTGGCTTATCGAAATAGCTGATGCTGTTAATTCTTATTCCTCCTCCGTTCAGCCACTGTTTCTGTACAGGATTTTTAGATTTGTAAGCAAAATCAATATTGGCTGTACCCTGATCATTCATATTCGTCCATATAAATTTAAATCTATAAGCATATCCTGCATCAAGGGTAAATTCTTTATTATACATATTATGCATTGCGCTGCTTTGAAGAACCTGATTGTTAGGGCCCAGTTTATCCAAATACAAGAATCCTATTGCGTTATCATTATTTAAAACCTCAGATTTTTCTATAATCAATGTTCTGTTCTGTGGATCTGATCCTAAATTATGATATGCTTCCACAGGGAATGTACTTTGTAAACTGATATTGGAAGTCGCGCTATATATCCAGTTTTCAACATTTTCATCAAAATTATTTATAGGTGTACCCGTGTGATCAAAAGAATATGTATTTGTTCCAAAATCAAAAGCTCTCATCCCTCCACTAGGTAGCTTTATACTTTCTAAAATATTAATTTTAATACATGCCGGAGATGCCTCTTTGGCAAGCAAAGGATTGGCATAAGGACGCGGACAATTAAACCATTCCCAATAATCTTTTCCTAATACAGAATTATTAGTATTTGCACTATAATTATGTTCTACCTTGCAAGTAAGAAAAATTAATTATTCCTTTACCAAGTATTCGGATATTTTGCAGATTTCTTACTGTTGTAATTGTCGATACGGTATTTGTTTCGTTCATTGCCGGAATTTCCTTATCAAATTGTATTCTTACAGGGTAAGGTAGTAATGTAGAATCGTCATCAGGAAATTCTTTGGTTCTGCTGATGTTTGAATTATCTGTATAAAATACTTGTTGTGAAGGATTATAATCAAATTCTACAAGAGCAACATTTGAAGCATCAGATACTTTACTAAGATGAAAAGCAGATGGAGTTGAGCCTAAGTTGGCTGCATTTGTATTGAGATCTCCACCAAAAGTTTGTTTATTCGTTAATGATGATCTGGATGATTTTTCTAATACATCAAATAAATATTTATTTCCGGATTCATCTGTAATTATAAATTCAGCTGCCTCAAAACTGTTATTAGGATTATAAGAATTTATTGCAATTTTAAGGTTGTTTTTATCTAATTTATCAACAAATAATTCATTATTAGAATTCTTTTTGATGATAAATCTGCCGGTATAACCCATAAAATTATATTGATAAAGATCATACTCTGTATCATATTTATTTAAAAATGCTGATTCATAGAATAACTTCTTATATTTTTCCATATCAGCATTGTCAATACCTGTTCCCGATATAGCATCTAAATATTTTCGGGTATAATTTTTTGTCGAATAATTAGAAGTAAATTCATCGAAATAAATTCCTACTGTTGGTTGTCCACCAAAAGACGCCAAAACAGCTTGATCATCCGGTGTTCCTCTTACAGTTCTTGTAATACTGCCTCCTGCAAACAAACTCCATCCTAAACCAACTTCCCCTGATTTGTCATCGGGTTTTGCATTCAGCGGATGATAATTCAAAGATACATTCATTGCGATTTGAGGATTTGATGTAGGAATACCTGCAATAGGAATCTTGATATCTGGAATACCGGTGTAATTGCTTACCGGCACTTCTTCAAATTTCATTAAATTATTTGCTGTTGGGGCAGCAGGGTACAATTGTTTAATATTCTCCATTGGATTCCCTACAGATCCCGTATTTGGATTTGATGCTTGTGCATTTAAGCTATTGGTTAATATAACGCCTGCACAAATTATTATTTTTCTCATGTGTTTTTATTTTTTAATCAGTTTCGCATTCGCAGTTTTCTCATCATCCGTTTTCACCACAACCAGGTAAGCCCCCTGAATCAGATTCTGCGTATTTATTTTTGTCACTTTATTCTTTGTTTTCAAACTCTGAAGCTGTCTTCCTCCCATATCATAAATAATGATCTCTGCCTCAAACGCTCCGGCTCTCAAACCCTCAAACCCAATCTCCACATAACAATAATCTGAAACAGGGTTAGGATAAATTTTAATGTTTTGCTTTTCGATCAACTGGTCAATCTGCTGATCACCCAATTTTACAATCTTCCAGTTCTCTTTTCCCAATTCTTCGGCACTCGTTCCTGCCAAAACAATAGAACCGTCCTTATTCATCTTCAGGTCAGAAAGCCTTTCCTCTTTCTTTCTCGATTCGCCATTTACATGCTTTCGCCATTGCTCATTTCCGTCATTATCAATGTACATCATCCAGAAAGTCTCGTCATCTGCCTCAATTCTTCCTTCCGCCTGAGTATAACCGCCCAGTAAAATGCCTTTAGTTCCTTCGACTCCGCTCAGGATGACATCTTTATTCTTTTCTCTTTTATCTTGGCTCTTATTAATCACATTCATCCCCATCAGAATATCACGGTTCTTAAAATTATAAGATTTCTGCCACTGCTCTTCACCTTTTGTATTTAAAGAGATCAACCATACATCGGTTCCTTCCTCAATTCCTACGGTCTTGTTTCCTGACTTTTCAGATCTCGATTCTCCACCAATAATATAACCTGAAGAAGTAAAAACCATGGTTCTCAAATGATCATCACCCTTACCTCCGAAATTCTTTTCCCATTCTATTTTGTTGTCTTTGCTGAGCTTGATCACCCAAAAATCCCCCTCCCCGAAATTTTCAGTAGACTTTGGATAATTAATAAATGATAATTGATCATTGATTTTATCATTCATCATTGATGTTTTATCATTAATAGATTTTCCGCTCCTCGAATAAACGCCCAACAACGCTCCTCCATCCGGAGTAGGGATCATTTTTTCCACCTCATCCAATCCTCTTCCGCCTAAAATTAATTCTGAAACAACTTTTCCTTTTTTATCAAGTCTCGTTACTATCACGTCTTTAGATCCGAAACCGTTAGCTGCATTCTGAACATTTCCGGCGACCATAAATCCGAAATCAGCAGTCTGAATCACCGATCTTGCTTCTTCATCCTGAGCAGTTCCTAAAGTTTTCTGCCAAAGTTCATCTCCAAATTCGTTGATCCGGATCAGCCAGATATCGGATCCTCCTTTAGAAGCATCTTTTTTATCCAGACCTTTTCCGGAAAAAGACGTACCCGCCAGAAGAAATCCGCCTTCCTGCGTTGCCACCGTTGCCGAAAGAAAGTCATGGTTTTGTCCTGAGAAATACTTTTCCCATGCTT